>JBIPMC010000110.1:0-6432 GCA_044369345.1 Terrimicrobiaceae bacterium | reverse complement strand
CGGGAAGAGGCCTGGAAAGCCCCGATGGGTCTTTTGATCATCTTACCATCCCGCAAAAGGGTAAAATCGGCCCACGCTTTGAAAAAAATCAAATCAGGCGCGCCGGAAGGTGGAGTTCGCTCGGAGTGATGATTTTTACGGGCTAGGGTGTTCGGCTTTTTGAAAATTGGATGATGCAAGCCCAAATGGGGGCTGAATCCGATCCCTCCTACTCGGAGGAATAAGGATGTACAAAAACTTGGCGATTAAGTCCCGTCAGTTCGATAGCTTCGGTGCTGCCGGAATTTCATATTGTGCCGGAGCGGGCTGATAAAGCTGTTGAAGAGGAGTATAGCTGGGCATCGGGTAGGCCGGTTGGATGCCATTCACGCGATTCCACTCAGTTTCGATCAAATCCTCGAAAAGTTGTGCCACACTGCGGCGACGCTTGTTTGCGATTTCCACAGCGAACTCTTGGATGTCAGGATGGATCGTGAGGTTCAACTTCGAGCGAGCGGGGCGACGGTTTTTTTTCGTTTGCATTGGCAGGTTTTTAAAATTAACAGGATTTTGATACGCATATAATTCTGAATATGCAAAGAAAATTTGAGTGATTCAGGGTGCAATTCCATATCGAAAAACCCTGGTTTAGGTTCCAAAGCGTTTACGCAGGTAGGATAGTGGGAATCGATCGCCGGGGCAGTCGGTCGGTTTCGGGTTGATTTCCTTGTGGCCTTTGACGATGGCAGCCTTGCCTTTGACCTTGCCGACACGGTGTCGCAGATAGGAGCAGAGTTCATCAAGCGCTTCGAGTTGGGCTTTGGTCGGGAGGTCGCGGTTCAGGTCGCCGACAAGGCAGATTCCAATCGATATGTCGTTCAGGTAGTTGCTGGCTACATGGCCGCCGTTGATTTGGCGGATCCAGCGTGGGCCGATTTCGATTTGACCATTGCCGGAGGAGGCACCGTTGCCTATGACGAAGTGGTAGGCGAGGCCGTTTTCCATTTTGCGAACGCGGCGGTGGTAATTGTCGAAAATGCGGGCGTTGCCTTGGCGGGTGCCGCTGTTGTGAACGATGATGTATTTCCAGCGGCCTTTTCGGACCTTGGCGTTGTCGATGGATTTGCGTACGGCTGGGGTGAGGTAACGCCAGCGCTTCATGAATCCGCCAAACGCGAAGGCCGGAGGAGGCTCAAAGCCCACCTCTTCCTGCAAGCCCGATTTCTCGATGAGGATCGGAGCGTCGAGTTTTTTGCCGGCGGGTGTTTTGGATTTTGGAATTTGAACTTTGAGAGCTGGCGTGGCGACGGGCTTCTCGACTACGGCAGGAGCGGAAATCTCTTTTTCAGGAACTCCGTCATCGCCCGGAATCAAAATGTAGTCTTCGGAATCCGCAACCGATTTTTTCTGGGACTTCGGCGGTTCGGGCTCGGGAGTGGATTTTGGCTCAGGTTCGGGTTTTTCTTCCTCTTCCGATTCAGGGGGAGGGGTGGCGATTTTTTTGGGAGTTGGAGCCGGAGTGGAGGGCTTGGGAGTCTCGCGAGGAGTTGGTATTTCTGGAGTCGCGGCGGTTTGGGGCTTCGGCTTCGGGGTGGCCGCTGGCGAGGATTTGGGGACTGGGCGAATGTCCTCTCGCGCTTTGAGGAAGAGGCGTTTTTTTTCCGCCTCGCTCAATTGCGCGCCGAGTTTGGGCGCGACGAGCAGGCTGGCAAAAACAATCAGAAGAATGCCCAAGTTCGGACTTCGCACGCCGCAAGCTAACAAGCGTCGATTGATTTTCAAGCCGGGGGGTAAATGACTTTTTCGAGGCAAAGGCCGCTGGCTGGGGCCGTGTGGCAAAACGCCGGCCCTCCATTGCGAAGTCGCTCGGAGAGTTCATCCAAATCACATCGTCCGGCCGCGTAACGAACTATGGCGGCGGTGAGGATGCGAACCATCTTGTAGAGGAACCCACAGCCCTCGAAGCGGAGCGAGATTTTAGGTTCGTCGAAATAGGCGTCGATGCGGTGGATCGACCGTGTCGTGTGCTCGGGTTCTTTGGTGCGTCGCGCGGAGAAGGCGGCGAAGTCATGAGTGCCAACGAAAAGCTCGCACGCCGCGCGGAGTAAGTCGGGGTTAAGTTTCCATGGCATATGCCACGAGCGGTCCGCAAGCATAGGGTGTGACATCGCGGCATTCCAAATGGTGTAGCTGTAAATTTTCCCGATCGCCGAAAACCTTGCGTGGAAATCCTCGGGCACTTCGCGAATGGCCATCACGCGGATTGGTGGCGGGAGGTGGGCGTTAACCGCAGCGAGCCATTCGCGTGGAGCGAAGCGTCCACTGGCGACATCGACATGGGCCTGCTGGGCGTTGGCATGAACGCCGGCATCTGTGCGGCCGGAGCCCTGGATCGAGGTGTCGCTTTCTCCAAGGGTGTGAAAGGCCTTTTGCAAAAAATCCTGCACGGTGTTTCCTCCGGCCTGGCTCTGCCAGCCGTTCAACCCAGCGCCGTGGTAGGCGATGTCGAGAAGCAGCCTCACACCTGGGCGTCGAGCCAGCCTTGGAGGATCATTTGCGCGGCGACTTGGTCGATGACGCTTTTTTGGCTGCGCGAGTTCCGGCCGGATTCTTGGAGTGAACGCTGCGCAGCGACGGTGGTAAGGCGTTCATCCCACGGAATGACCCGCAGCGAAGTGCGCGCGCGGATTTTCTCGATGAACTCCTTCGCCTTTGTGGCAGCTGGACCGTAACTGCCGTCCATATTTCTAGGCATTCCGATGACGATGGCGGCAGCTCCTCGGTTGGCGGCGAGTTCGAGAATCCTGGCGATCGGGTCGCCTTTGGCGGCGGGGATGGTTTCGATCGGGTGCGCGAGCATTCCGAGGTCGTCGCTGGCCGCCACTCCGATACGAGCATCCCCGAGGTCAATGCCGAGTGCTTTTTTCATTAGGGGTTGAAAGTCACACAGCGCCTGCCTAGCTTCAATGCCCATGTCACAACTTTCCTTGGATAAATTCGGCGAAAATCTCCCCGTCTCCGGCATCGTGGGGTTCTCGCAGGTCGCGATTGGACTCGGAGCAGGATTCCTCGTCGCCGACAGCATCGGTCAAAATGCGCGCCGCAACGCCGGCATCGCGTTGATCGGTCTGGGCACCGCCGCGCTCGCTCCGCTGGTCTGGGGCATCGCCTCGAAAATCAGTTCGCGCCCTGACTCCTCGCGCGCCATGCGCAAGCGTCTCGAAGGCATTCGCGGGGAATTCGACGACAGCGAGCAGGAATAACTGCGGCGAGGTTTTGATCGTGCCCGGGATCGTTCTCGCATCGGCCTCACCGCGACGCTTGGAATTGATGCGCGAGGCTGGGTGGGACTTTGAGGTGTTGGTTTCCGGGGCCGAGGAGATGGAAACTCACGGCGGCGGGCCGGCTTTTCTCGCTCTGGAAAATGCTCGCCGCAAGTGGGCCGCCATCGCCAAGGATCGACAGAATGACATTGTGATCGCCGCTGACACGGTGGTTTGGATGGAGGGGAAATTTTTAGCCAAGCCGAGGGATTTTGAACATGCGTTTGAAATGGTATCGATGCTCGTGGGGCGCACGCACTCAGTCTTGACCGGCGTGGTGCTCGGTAGCCATGCACAAGGTGCCTCGGAGTTTGCCGAAACCTCGCTGGTGACATTCCGCAATTTCTCCGAGAGACAAATCCGCGACTACCTTCGCGAGATCAACCCGCTTGATAAGGCGGGTTCGTATGCCGCGCAAGGCGAGGGAGGGCGGATCATCTCCAAGATCGAAGGCCTTCTCAGCAATGTTATCGGGCTACCGATTGAGAGGGTTGGTGAGAGTTTGGCTGCGCTCGGAATGAAACCTCAGCGCCGGCAGCTGTAGACAAATGCAGGTGGGAAGTTCCTGATCACGACAGGACTTCGCTCCACGCGACTGAAAGCGTTTTCCAGTTTTTTTCGGAAGGCTTTGCCGCCCTTCAAACGGTGAGGCCCATAATATGCGAAGGTCGAGAAGACCCCGCCATCGCGGAGCACCGAGTGAATTTGGGAGAGAATGTTGTTTTGCAGGCTGTCGTCGAAAACAGCCCATGGCAGGCCTGACAGGATCACATCGGGCCGGGCAACTTTTTGAGAGGCCAAATGCTCGCCCAGTTTCGTCGCGCAACCGGCGATGACTTTGGCGCTGGGGTATTTTTTTGAAATCTGGAGCGCAAGTTCGGGATCGATCTCGACCGCCGAGAAACTGGCACCGTCTCGCAACGAGGAGAGGATTTCGCCGGTGAAAGCCCCCGAGCCTGGGCCGAGCTCCAAAACATGCTCGGCATCACCCAGCGCCGAGGCGCGCACCATCGCCTTCGCGAGGAAGGGCGAAGATGGCCAAATCGCGCCAACCGAACCCGGCGAGCGTAGCATGGCTTTTATAAAATGGAGCGACATGCGCGAGAAGTTGGCCTCGAGCAACTAGGCGCGCAATACCAAAAAGCGATTTTCCATTAGAGTCGCGCGGGCGATTTGCATATCGTGCCGTAATGAAATTCGCACCCTTGGTTGTGCTTCTGGTTCTCTCTGGTTCGCTCTCCGCGCGGGAGACCTTGATCGACAACACCGGCACAGTGGAAAACCCGAAGCCTACTTGGGAGACCCAGCGGCAGGCCCGGACATTCTCGTTTTTAATCCCCGCACCGCGAGGCCAGATCACCGATCGCCATGGCCGTCCGCTCGCCCAAAGCCGCCTCAGCTACAACCTCGCCATCAATTTCCCGACGCCGCTGGATTGGACTGACAGCAAAATCCTCTCCTTTGCAAAACAGCAGATCGCCATCTCGAGCGGCGTCATCAACCGCAATATCAAAATCTCCGACACCACGATTCTGAGCCACTACAAGAACCGTGGTGTGCTACCGCTCGACATCGCAGAGGATTTGCTTCCAGGCGAGATCAATGCCCTCCAACGCGCGATGCCGCCGAACCAAATCCTCCGGCAGACCTATGTGCGCTTCTACCCGAATGGGCCGCTCGCCGCGCACATTATCGGGTACACCGGCATTCAGGCGCCGCTCTCGCTCCGCCCGATTGAAAACAATGACCTTATCTTTCCCGAGAGCGAGGGGCGCGAGGGCATAGAACAAATTTTCGACCGCGAACTGCGCGGCCAACCCGGGCTTTTACAGATCACTTTCGGAGCTGACGGAAAAAAAGTCTCCGAGCGTGTGGCGCGCCAGCCCGTGCCAGGCAACAACATCATCACGACACTCGAACTCGAGTTGCAGCAGATTTGCGAGGAAGTCCTCTCAAAAAACACCAAACGCGGCGCGATCACTGTGACAGATCCAAACAACGGAGAAATCCTCGCGCTGGCTTCGTGGCCGTCTTTCAATCCGAACGATTTCGTGCCGTCCGTGAAGCCCGGCATCTTCAGTGCGTACTCCAACGACCCCACGAATCCGCTGCTGCCACGGGCGTTTCGCTCGGCCTATCCGCCGGGGTCAACCTTCAAGACCTTCGTGGGATTCGCCGGACTCGAAACCGGTCGCATTAACTCCCGCGAGACTTTTTCATGCCCGACTTCCTTTGCCGTCGGGAACCATGTTTTCCGCAACTGGAAAAAAGAGGATGCAGGCCGGCTCAACTTCCGGCAGGCGCTCACTCAGTCTTGCAACACTTGGTTCTATCAGGCGGGACTCAAAATCGGCGCGGAGCCTATTATCGAATACGCCAAGCGCCTGGGTCTCGGCCGCCGCACCGGCATTCCGCTCCGTTCCGAAGCGAGCGGAAACATTCCCGACGATGACTACATGCTTCGCGTGCACAAGCGCACGATCAAGGGCGGTGATGTCGCGAATATCTCGATCGGTCAAGGCGACATCCTGATCAGCCCGCTCCAAATGGCGCAGGCGATGAGCGTGCTGGCAAACGGCGGAGTGTTGCATCAGGCGCGGCTCGTGCTGCAGGTGCAAAATATCGCCAACCAAGTGATCGCCGCATATCCCGACCGGGTTCGCGATGAATTCCCAGTCACGCCTGAAATTCGGGAGGAGATGCGGCGAGCGATGGTGGCTGTGACAAGCGATGGAATGGGAACCGCGAGCCGTGCTCGTGTCAAAGGCATCGAGGTGGCGGGAAAAACCGGGACGGCTCAATGGGGGCCGACGGACCGTCAGCGCATTGCTGCTTGGTTCGCGGGATTTCTTCCTGCTGAAAATCCGTTGTATGCCTTTGCGGCGGTCTATGAAAGCGAGCCGAATGCAAAAGCCGGCGGCGGATCGCATGCGGCGCCGCTGATCGGGCAGGTTTTCAAGGAGGTATACAAACGGAAATCCAAACCGGCCGAAACTTCGGAGTCCGCTCCTACTGCGGTTCGTGCAGCCCTTTCTGTGGACGAGCCCACACCCGCGCCTGCCGCTACTCCGGCGGAACAGCAAGCCGCTCTGGATTCTGAAAGCGACGCGCAACCGGCTTTGGACGAGTC
>JBIPMC010000154.1:0-5233 GCA_044369345.1 Terrimicrobiaceae bacterium | reverse complement strand
GCTTGACCGCGTGTTCCAGCAAGACTTCGACAAATGCCGCGACCTCGCCGGGCGTCTCGCCACGGCGGTGGAGGGCCGAGAGAAAATCCGCGCGATCTTCGACCGACTTGGATTCATCGAGCAAGAGACCGCAGGCGAGTTGGATTTCCTCGCGAGAAAGTTCCTGTCCACGAGGGGCTTTGGCCGTAAGTTCGGCGAGTTTCATTTTTAGTGAATGAAGCCCCAGCGGCTGCTGAACGGCCAGTAAACGAAGAATCCCTGACCGGCGACATTCCTCTCGGGCACGATGCCCCAATCGCGGCTGTCCCGGGAGTGGTAGCTGTTGTCACCTAGAGCGAAGTAGCTTCGGGGAGGAACGGTAAAGGTCGCGGAGGTCGAGCCCAGATAGCGGAAGGGCGGGCCGCTCTGGCCCCCGTTCGAGTAGCCTTGGTAGCCGTCCTTCATCGACATCACGCGCTCGAAGACAGGCTGGGTCGGAGTTTTTTCATCGATGAAAAGATTAGGCGGATCGATGCGAAGCGAGTCGCCGGGCAAGCCAGCGAGTCGCTTGATGTAATGCTGCGAGCCCATTTTGGGGTCGAGGCCGGCTTCGATCTCACGGATGTCTGTGGTTTTGAAAACGAACACATCGCCCCGCTTCGGCTTGGTGAAATTGTAAACAACCTTGTTCACGAAAATCTGGTCGCCGGTATCCACATGGCCCCGTGCGATGACCTCCTCGGCGGCGTATTCGCGGCCTGGAAGCACACGGAAATAGCGCATCAGCGGATCACGAGGCGCAAAGACCATGTAACTATGGCGGCGACAGACGATCTTCGTAAAGGTGAAGAAGTTCAGGTAGGTTTTCTCCTCGAGCGCCACAACGACATCCTCCTCCTGCGCCCGGAGGTCGAGATGATGGCGTCCACGCACGACCAAATCGAATGCCCGCACGAGCAAACTTGGCGTCGGGTTTTCGGTCGGCACGCCGACGATTCCGTAAAGTGTCGGCTGCATGGAGCCTGTGGGAATGCGGAAAGGTTGGAGAAAATAAGCCTTCACGCCTGCGGCAAAAACGATCGCCACCACGAGCACTTCGATGTTTTCGCGAAGACCCGAATTTTTAACCGGCGGAACGCTTTTGCCGATCAGTTCATCGAGATGGCGCATGTCTTTGGCAACCCCCTCGCGGCTCCTCTTGCGCATGGCAGAGCGGAGTTCCTCGATGGCCACCTCGATCTCGGAGACGCGGGAGGGAGCGAGGATGTCGCGCTTGTAGGCGAGAAATTTCTGCGCGCCCTGGAGATACTGTTTCGCCTCCTTGATGTAGCGGGGTGTGAGGAAAAACATGGCGTGACTAGCTCGTGCGGAGCACTTGGATGAAAGCCTCCTGAGGAATGTTCACGCTGCCAACCGCCTTCATGCGTTTTTTTCCCTCTTTTTGTTTTTCGAGAAGCTTGCGCTTGCGGGTGATGTCACCGCCATAGCATTTCGCGGTCACATTTTTTCGGAGCGCGCTCACGCTTTCGCGGGCGATGATCTTCCCGCCGATGGCTGCCTGGATGGCGACTTGGTAGAGTTGTTGCGGGATGACTTCCTTGAGCTTCGCGGCGAGGGCGCGGCCGCGGGACTCGGCTTTCTCGCGGTGGACGATGCAGGAAAAGGCATCGACCGGTTCGCTGTTCACGAGCATTTCGAGCTTCACGAGTTTCGCCGCCTTGTAGCCCGCCTGCTCGTAGTCCATCGAACCGTAGCCGCGTGTGATCGATTTCAATTTGTCCACGAAATCGACAAGGATTTCATTGAGCGGAATCTCGGTCGTGAGCATCACTCGTTTGGTGTCAATGGACTCGGTATGGGAGACCTCACCGCGTTTTTCCATGATGAGCTGCATGATCGGCGAGATGTATTCATTCGGGATCATGACGAAGCAGCGGACCATCGGCTCGCGGATTTCTTCGATGACGCTGGGGTCGGGAAGTTGGTCGGGGTTGTCGATCCGGAGGACTTCGCCATTCGTGCGCTCGACCTCATAAATGACCGACGGGTAGGTCGCGATGATGTCCATATCGAACTCGCGGCGGAGGCGCTCGAGGATGATCTCCATGTGCAAAAGTCCGAGAAATCCGCAACGGAAACCGAAGCCGAGGGCGACGCTCGACTCAGCCATGTATTGGAAGGCTGCGTCGTTGAGTTGGAGCTTCGCGATGGCGGCCTTGAGGCGCTCGAAGTCGGCGGTGTTGATCGGGTAGATGCCGCTGAATACCATCGGTTGCACGACCTGGAAGCCGGGCAGCGGCTTCTCGGCGGGTTGGCGCGCGCTGGTGAGCGTGTCGCCGACCTTCACCTCGGCCGAGGTTTTGATATTCGCGATGACATAGCCGATGTCTCCGGCGACGAGATTTTCCCGGGCGAAGAATTTCGGCTGTTGTGGCTTGAAGACGCCGACTTCCTTCACCTCGTAGTTGGCGTTGGTCGCCATGAGTTTCACGGGGTCGCCGGCCTTGATCGAACCCTCGACGACACGGATGTATATGACCACGCCGCGGTAGGCATCGAAGTGCGAATCGAAAGTGAGTGCCTGGAGGCGGTTGTCCGGTTTGCCGGAGGGGTGCGGGATGCGGGCCACGACGGCTTCTAAAATCTCCTCGATGCCGATGCCAGCCTTCGCACTCGCGAGGATCGCTTCCTCGGCGGGAATCGCGAGGATGTCCTCAAGCTGCTTTTTCGCCATTTCGACATCGGCGTTCGGCAGGTCGATTTTGTTAATGACCGGAATGAGTTTGAGGCCCTGCTTTTCGGCGAGGTGGACATTTGCGACGGTCTGAGCCTCCACTCCCTGCGCCGCGTCGATGATCAACAGCGCGCCCTCGCAGGCCGCGAGCGAACGCGACACCTCGTAGGAAAAATCCACATGGCCCGGCGTGTCGGAGAGGTTGAGTTTGTAGTGGGATCCGTTTTTCGCCGTGTATTCCATGGCGATAGGGTGGGCCTTGATCGTGATTCCGCGTTCGCGCTCGAGGTCCATGGCGTCGAGCAGTTGCTCCTGTGCCTCGCGCTTTTGGATGGTACCCGTGGCCTCCAGCAGACGGTCGGAAAGAGTGGTCTTGCCGTGGTCGATGTGGGCGATGATGCAGAAGTTGCGCGTGTTCTCTATGGCCATGAAAAGTCGGTAAATATCCGCGAGCGCTCGGGATGGGTCAATCTCCGCGTTGGTCCGAGGATTTGCGCTGACGGATGGCGGATGGGTTTCTATGGTTGGGAGCATGAGCGAGGAACAAAAAAATGCCCCCAAGGAACCGCCTGCGGGGCCGTTTCGCTGGAATGCCAAGGTGCTTCAAATGGTCGCGCTTGTCATGGTCGCGCTTGCCTTGCCATTGACGATCGCCATTTTCGGGATTCGCGACATTCGTATAGCTGTGCAGCCCACTCCGGAGAGTCCGGGGCTGCGGGCGGTGTTAGAAAATGTGGTGAATCAAAACTGGCAGGCACCGTTTCTTGAAGGGGCTGTCCGAAGCTCCTTGCGCGAGGTTCCGGATGGCAACGCATGTTTGAAAATCGGCGAAGCCGTCCAAAAGATCGCCCGGGATTCAGGCGGCGTGGTGCTCACCCCTGAAAAAATCGAGTCCGGTGGCACGCGTTGGCTTGTTCAAGTTCCCGCCAACCAAAAAGACGCCTTCGAGACCGCCCTGGCGGCGATGGGGTTTTCCTCGTTCACCGGAGTGTCAAAAGACGATCCGGTATTCTACTTCGTTGAAATCCGTATCGCGCCGTGACTGCCGCTAACCTGACAATCCCCCGCTTGCAATGGGGGCAAACCTGTCTTTATTGGACACCATGATGGTAGCCAACGAGGAAGCCTTGGCGAAGCTGCTAAGCGACGATGACCCGTCTACGGTCATGCTGGTCAAAGAACAACTCGCTGCGATGGCCGAGGACAATCCGGGTTTGGTCGTAGATTTGGCGAACGGCGCCAGTCCTGCCATCCAGCGACACGCGGGGGAAATCCTCGCCGATCTCCAAGCCCGCGACGCACGCGGTGATTTCCTGCTTTTGTGCCACCTCGGGGGAGACCGTTTCGATATCGAAAGAGCTGCCTGGCTTCTGGCTCGCGCGCTTTTGCCGGGGGTTCCCACCGCACCTTTCGAGGAGAAAGTCAACGAGTGGGGCATCGAGTTTCTCTCTCGCATCCACTGCGCGGCAACGAACCGAGACCGCATCCGCTTCCTCGGTGAATTCCTCTCCCGCGAACTCCGCTTCCGTGGCAACTCGGATTGCTACTACTGCGAGGACAATTCGCTCCTCCCGCGTCTCGTTTCGACCCGCATGGGCATCCCGATCAGCCTCACGCTTCTGTACATTATGGTCGGCTCGCGCGCAGGCATGAAAATCCAAGGCATCAACCTCCCTGGCCACTTCATTGCAAAGCACGGCGACCTCTTTTTCGATCCCTTCCATGGAGGCCGGATTCTCGAGCGTGATGACTTGCGCCGCCTTCTTTCGCGTCAGGGACTTGAGCTCAAGGAAAGCCACCTGCTGCCCGCCTGGCCGCGCCAATTCCTCATGCGTATGCTTGCGAACCTTCTCTATGTCTATGACCTTGATGGCGACAGTGCGCGCAACGCCTTGGTGAAAAGTTGGATGGACGCCTTGGCCTGCGGGCTTTCGACGAAATGACGGTCGAGGTTCTCAATATCGGCACAGAGCTGCTCCTCGGCAGCGTGCAAAACACCCACGCCTGCTGGATCGCCCGCCAGATTTTCCCACTCGGTCTTCGTCTTGCTCGACAAACCACTGTCCCCGACGGACCCGCCATTCGCGATGCCGTGCTGGAAGCCTGCGACCGCGCGGAGGTGCTTTTCATCACAGGCGGTCTCGGGCCGACAACCGATGACATTACGCGCGAAGTCGTCGCCGAGCTTTTGGGGAGAAAACTCCAACCCGATCCTGCGATCCGCACCCACATCGAGGCCCGTCTCGCCGCAAGCGGCTACCAACTCCTCGAGCGCATGCTTCGCCAGACGATGGTCCCCGAGGGCGCCGAGGTTTTGCCGAACCCGAACGGCACCGCGCCGGGTCTTTACATTCCCATCGTGTCACATCCCTCCTGGGCCACACCGCATTTATTTCTGATGCCCGGACCGCCGCGCGAGTTGCAGGCGATGTTTTCGGATTTTGTGATGCCCCGCCTGCGCGAACTTTCGGCCGGAGTTCTCAAGAAAGAATGCCGCATCTACCGCGTGGTCGGCCTCGG
>JBIPMC010000398.1:0-6509 GCA_044369345.1 Terrimicrobiaceae bacterium | reverse complement strand
AGGAGGGTGGTCTATTCAACCATCAGCATTAAAAGTAATGCGGCTTCATTGCTCTTAATAAATTTGTCCGTATCATATCATTTTGGGTTACTTGCAGGATAAAATCTCGCATCTCATCAAACCCTTCCCGTATTCTCCCTGAATCTATTGCGAATTGGATTTTCATATCGACTTCGGCCTTGATTGAGGCTAACTGAAATTGCTGTTCTAAAGACAATGCTCCGGGTTCTTGCTTTGCTTGCATGGTTTATCCCTTTCAATAGATAGTGAATTTACCCTATCTTATCCTGTGGATCGCTAAGAGAAAGATGCTATTGATACATTTAGGTGTTGCCCTAACGAATACCGTGTAACACGCTAACCTTTGTCGGGAGGGTAGGGGGGTCTTTTGGGGATTATGTGTTATAGTGAATATGGCTTAGGCTAGAACTGCTCTCGCACCACACGCAGTTTAGTTCAGTCCTTGGCTCCTTAACTCTTTGTTTTTCGATTTATTGTCCCAGGAGAAATCTTGGGACACTTTTTTGTTTATAGGGGTTGAGTTTTCCCTGGTGTTTGAGTTATAGTTAAAGCAGGAAACAAGGAGTAAAAAGCAAGGACACATGAATTGTTTAGACTGGATTAATTGGCGGAGCAATGGCTTCCGCGACTACACCGTTAATTTCCGGCTATGGCGTAACATTATCAGTCGCACTCGCCCCTGTGATTACCAGATCATTGCTTTCTGGTATTGGTTGAATTATCCTAGCTCAGATGGGGGCGGTTAAAATGCAGAAATCACTATCATGGCGTGATCATGCGATTAATCGAATATCAAACGCCCTCCTTGAATATGAAGCACAATGCGCTTGCTTAGGGGAAGAAATCAACCCTAAAGACGCACGGAAGTGGGTAAACGACCGCTACCCCTTCGGAATTAGGGAACATTTCCCCTACAAGATATGGCTTGAGGAACTGAAACTAATTGAGAAGTTTCTCAAGTTGGGTGAGCCCGCTAAATACTATCCCCATTGGCGAAATCATGTAACCAGTCGAGGTGAGTCAGGAAGCACTCGCAAATCCAAAGCAGTAGTTTACGAAGGTCAATTAAGTTTATTTTAGTCTAATCAACACAAAGGAACAAATGGAATTATTAACTTTCAAATCATTCAAAGAACAAATCAAGAAACTGTTTCCCCATTTCCACGAAGAAGTGGAGATTCACGCCGCAAACTTAACGGAATCAGCATGGGAATTCATAACGATCTTGTATATTGCGAAGTTTGGCTACGATGATCCGAATGAGCATATTGTTGAATACGAAACAAGCGGGTGTTTTTATTACCACTCCCAGAAAATTATTGGGGTTGGCAAAACACTCTCGGATGCCATAGAAGATCATCGGGTAAAAGCTAAATCTAATCTTTCTTTCCTTTCAATGTCCAAAAGTTAAGCCAGATTACCGTGTAACACAGCAATTATGGCTTGACGAATCCAAGAAAGTGAGTTATGTTTAAAGATAGGAAGTCGCAAAACCAGCAACAGCGAGTCCTATCTTTTTTATATCAAAAACAATGGCAAATCCAACACCAAGGCAACTAGAGTTTTATTTCAAAGGGAAGTGGAACAACCTCCCAACAAAGGTCATTAGGCTCCCTGAAGTTTTCCATAGGAAAACTTACGAATTGTGTAAACTTCTCGACAATGGAATTGATCCACTCGCAAGAGTTGAATCCGTGCCACAAACCTTTCCCTGGACAATGGAGGCGGTTCGGGACTGGATGGTTCACGAAGATCGGGAACTGCCTGAACTCCTGCCGTTAGAGCAAATATTAACAAAAGCGATCGCCGATGCCAGGGAACGGAAGATTGACCGCAGACTGGAACGAGCCGTTTGTTTTTTGGCTGACCGATGCGACGGAGCCAGGGAACATGATGGGTGCGGTTTTAATACCTGCGATTCCCAGTTTGGGAAATGGATTGCGGAACGAGTGCGGAGTGGTAAGCATCTATCGGGAAACATGGCGAAAGCCACACTCAAGATGCTGCAAAAGTATGTCCGGCAGTTAGAGAATATCGGGTTAGTTCTACCGGAGTGGGAAGCGATCGCCCACCAATATCAAGCTACACCCGAACCCTCACAAGAGGAAAAGCCACCAAAACGGATTGAGGTTATCGGACATCGGCTCTGTGTTTTCCATCCCTTTGACGGGACGGGAGCATTCCAACAGAAAGCTAAAACCGTCCGAGGCTATAAATTTAACGAGTTGAATAACAAAGGATGGTGTTATCCCCACAGCGTATTAGAGGACTTAATTAAGGTGTTTCCCCAATCAGACTTTTACTATGACGACGAGATTCAGACCATGATCCATTTAATTGAAATCAAGAAAGCCGAAGCCGAGGCGGAACTCCATGCCGAAGCATTAGGAAAAGCAACCCGAATTATGGGGTTAGTCGAGAAGGCAAAAATAGACCAACCTCTCTCAAATGGTTGGATATTGCGAGACTATCAACAGAAAGGGGTTGAGTGGCTCCTGGCTCACAGCGAGGGCGGGATTTATAAAGGAGGCATCCTAGCCGACGATATGGGACTAGGGAAAACCTTAGAATCCCTAGTGGCAGCAAAAGCCCTACAACGGACGCACAACTGCCCTGTGTTTGTGGTTTGCCCTGTATCTTTGATGGAGGGTTGGCGACGGGCAGCTACAATGGTAGAGGTTGAGGTAGAGTTGTTCTCTAATCACTTTAGTCAAATCCCTGCACCCTTAGAAAGCGGGGGTTTTGTGGTAATCTTTGACGAGGCACATAGCTTTCAAGATCCCACATCAAAGCGGACAAAAAAATTCTTGAATTTATGCCTTGCCGAGAATTGCATCGCCGCATGGCTTCTGACCGGAACGCCAATGAAAAACGGACGACCAATTAACCTGATGCCCCTTTTGATGGCGGTTGAACATCCCCTCGTGCAGAACAAACATAAATTTCAGGAGCGATACTGCAACGGGCATCGGAAGGTCATTAACTCCTACGGAAAGACTGTCTGGGACGTGACCGGAGCCGCATTCTTGGACGAACTTAGCCAGAAAACCCATGACGTTATCCTGCGGCGGACTAAAAAAGAATGCCTCCCTGAACTGCCACCAAAGACCCGAATCTTTAAGCAAGCGGAATTAGAGAAAACTCGTGCATCTGAATACCATGCCGAGATTAAAGCCTTAGTACAGAACTACAAAGACCGTGCCGATGCAGGGGAGGTTGACCCCTCTGCCGAGGCCCTTGTTACCCTGAATATACTGCGAGGAGTGGGGAGTCGTTACAAGGCTGACAGCGCCATCACACTCGCCCAAGAACTGCTAGAACAAGGGCAGCAGGTGGTGATTTTCACCGAATTTATTGAGAGTGCCAAGGCTATCAATGCGGCGCTTGGGGGTGAGCTACTTATTGGGGGAGTAGATCCATTACTCCGACAGGATATGGTAGATCGGTTCCAAGCTGGGGAAAGTAAGGTGTTTGTCGGGACAATTAAATCCGGTGGGGTAGGTTTGACACTGACCGCGGCATCAAACGTAATCCTAGTGGATCGGGCATGGACTCCAGGTGACTGTGAACAAGCCGAGGATCGGTGTTATCGCCTCGGACAATTAAATGCAGTCTTCTGCCACTGGCTGAAATTTGGGACGGTTGACGAGGCGATTGACTCGTTGGTTGGCGAGAAGCAAGAGCGAATTGAGATTGTCTTAAAGGGCAAAACCCACACTATCAAAGCATCCTCCCCGATGGAATTAGCCAAGCAATTACTGCGGATTTTATAGGAAAAGATTAAACCCGCCATCCTAGTTAGGGAACGGCGGGTTAATTTTCAGTTCTTTTTGCTTTTAGCTGTTCTCTTTTCTTTAACTTTTGCAACCCTCTCTGGTATTTTTCGAGGGATAATCTCAACGTTTCCCCATAACCACTGGGAATCGTTAATCTCCTTGAAAACCAAGTAATAGCGCGGAGGTTTTCCTTCTTGTAAAACGTGCAGTGTCGTTTCCTCACGATCTGCTTCTGGGTTGTACCGAGTAGGAGAAATCTTACAATAGTATGAAGGACATCCAATCCCCTCCTCTACTCCCTCTCCAAACTCTACCGGGGGGTTGGCAAGAACATAAGAAACCTGTTTATACATAACTTGCAACTTATACTTGTAACACGCGAAACCTAGGCATTTAACTCCCTGTCCAGAAAGCAAAATTAGGGAGCAAGCCGAGCTTTCCCTAATCTATTTTTTTCATACCAAGCTGAAATCTCAGGAACCCAATCCTGAGTATGTTGCCACATCATTTCAGAGAGTTTTTGAATCTCTAATTGAGCATCTTTTTTGAATCTTAAATCGAGAAAATGTAACAGTGAACGCAGGTTACAAGACATAACAAAATGCTGTCTGAAATCGAACGGGATTAAACCCCTGGCGTGTTCTTCACTCATCCCAGACTCAATGTTTTGTTTATACAAACCACAAGCATCTACACAGTGTTGTAAATGGATTTCTCTTAATTCAGGTGAATAATAATATTTTTTGCCTTGGCGATCGCTGTAATTCCCCACCGGACGGAGGTAAAAAACATCTTCTAAACTTCTCTTGAAGTTGATTACATCAACAATCCTCTGCCCTGAGTAGCGCCCAGATTGAACATCGAAACTAGCTATTCTATGCCGGGTTGCCTGTTGCATCACACTATGGGGGAAATATCCCACACTAAAAACGATGTGGCAGTGCTCTAACACTCCAAAGTGTCCTCTATTTCCCTCTAGTAATCGTTTAACGGCTATCTCCCCACACTTAATTTCAGAAGGGGTTTTATCAAGGCTTTCATATATATAATCCTCACTATAATCCTGATGGAGAGCCAGATACATTATTGTCTGGGGATTAGCTGTTTTCGATAAAACATCAACCTTGAATCTGTCCATTAATCTCCTGCTCTTTTGTGCATCGTAATCATACCATTATATCATTTAATCACCCATCCCAAAATGGCCCACTTCCCAAAATGTCCATAACTTGTCCCCAAAAAAAAGTTTTAAAAACCCCTTGACATTTCCTAGGGTATCAGTTATAGTTAGGAAAGTAGAGAACAAAGAGCTAAAACGACCATGAACTATAGAGAACTTCAACAATCCTTAAAAGCCTACCGTGCATCGGGTTTGACCATAGTCAAGCTCAATCAAAAAACGGCCGTTCTTCAGGCCGAATATAACCGGATTCAAGCCCAACAAGCCCAACAAGTCCAACAAGTCCAACAAGTCCAACAAGCCCAACAAGCCCAACAAGCCCAACAAGCCCAACAAGCCACCAACGACTTACCAGACAGCCTCACCTTCGGGGTTGAAATCGAAGTAACCCGGCTAATAAGCCAGGATGCGATCGCACAAGCCCTACAAGCCGCAGGGATAGCGGCTGCGGTTGAAGGCTATAACCATGTAACGAAGCGGCACTGGAAGGTCGTAACGGATGGCAGTTGCGGCTACGAGGTCGTAAGCCCCATCCTCAGCGGCGAGAAGGGCATCGGCGAGCTTCGGAAGGTTTGTGAGACTCTAACCCGTATAGGGTGTAAAGTAAACAAGCATTGCGGACTGCACGTCCACCTGGGGGCGGACTTCCTAGGGGTCGCACGGGTTCGGAACTTCGTAAAGCGCTACATGGCGAATGAAGCGAACCTGGACGCTATACAGCCTCGCGCACGGCGCGGTTCCAAGAACCGATTCTGCCTCCCGATTTCAGAAACGATGAGAACCCATCTCATTGATAACTGCCATGTCATTGACGATATGGTGGGGCTACAGACCACTCGCTACTGCAAGGTGAACTTGCAGAGCTACCGAAAATACGGGACTGTAGAAATCCGGCATCACGCCGGGACGACCAACGCGACAAGGATAGAGAACTGGGTAAGATTTTTAATCGGGTTCGCTACAACCGCCACGCCCGAAAACGCCACGAACATCGAATTTAACTCGATGTTCAACAACAATAACATCGCCCAATTTTACCGCCGACGGCGCGCCGCACTCGCCGCATAATAGACTACGGGGTAGGATTCCCTACCCCTACCTACCCTCTACCCCAACCACTAAAATGATGACTACCTATCGACTTTTCGACGACTCCCTGACCGTTACGGGTTCACCTAAACAGATTACCCACGCACTATGGCGAAATTGTGTACGAGGCTGCCACTCCCCATTACCCGATGTCAAAGCCTATATGGAATGGCAGAAGCGGGTTGAGGTGAATTGGTCGGGCAAAACCCTTGACACAAGCTCTTACGATGCGTTTGTAGCCTCCCTCGTCACGGTGGGGTTCCTAGTGCCTATCAAATAGCCAACGGCTCCCTACTCCTGCCGTGATGCACAACGGTACTCCATAGGGGGAAGTCATGGGGCAAATGACCGATGTTGAAAACCAGATGAATGACGCTATAGGGATCGCGTTGACGAAAATCTAGTAAGCACACCCTATAGTACACCTAAAATAGTATGAGGAC
>JBIPMC010000108.1:0-6575 GCA_044369345.1 Terrimicrobiaceae bacterium | reverse complement strand
ATCTTGGAGGAAAAGAACCGGTTCGGTGCCGCCACGGAAATTGATGCCTTGGTGTTCGCTGGGCAGGAAGCCGGAACCCCACAGGCGCGAGGAGACGAACTGCGATGTGCCACGGCCTTGGCTGATCATCACGACGAACGACGGCAGGTTTTCATTCATGCTGCCGAGGCCGTAGCTCATCCAAGCCCCGAACGACGGCCGGCCGGGCAACTGGTGGCCGGTTTGGAGGAAAGACACGCCGGGCTCGTGGTTGATCTGCTCGGTGAAGACCGAGTGAACCACGCAGATATCCTTCGCGCAGCTCGCGGTGTGCGGGTAGAGCTCGGAAACCCAAAGCCCGTCCTGGTTGTTGTCGTATTTTTTGAATTGGAAAATCGAGGGCGCGACAGGCAGGCGGGATTGGCCCGAGGTCATGCCGGTGATGCGCTGGTCGCCGCGCACGGATTTCGGGAGGTCCTTGTCGAACTGGTCGTTGAGCTGTGGCTTGTAGTCGAAGAGATCCATCTGCGACGGGCCGCCGTGCTGAAAGAGGTAGATGATCCGCTTGGCCTTCGGCGCGAAGTGGGGCGATCCGAGGTAACCCCGCTCGAAAGGACTCGACGGACCGGCCGCGAAGAGGTTGTTGCCGAGCATGGAGCCGAGCGCCATGGTGCCGATGCCTTGCGCCATTTTTCCGAAAAACTGACGCCGAGTGAGGTTCAGGAGGTGGTCTTCTACGGGTAGTTTCATAGTTGGGTTTGGTGGTTGAGTTTTAGTCGCGGGTGATTGTTTCGTCCAAGTTCAGGATGGTGGACATGGTGAAGGACAGGGCGGCCAGCTCAGTCGGCGGCAGGGATTTTTCCCGTGGTGTCTCGCCGTAGGAGAGGAATTTCTCGGCATCCTCGGGATCGGCGGCGAAGCGTTGGAGGTTTTCGTTGCTGAAGGTAATCCAGCTTTGGAGTTCCTCATCCTTCGGATTGCGGCCGGTGGCAAGGCGGAAGCCACGGCGCAGGCGCTCGTTGAGATTTTCCTGCCAGGGGCCGTTGATGTCGGTGAAGAGGCGCTCGGCGAGCTTGCGGGAGAACTCGAGGTAGGTTTCGTCGTTCATCAACACAAACGCCTGCGTGGGGCTATTCGTCAGCGCCCGGCGCGTGGAGCAGAACTCGCGCGTTGGGGCATCGAAGATTTCCATCTGCGCCGGCGGCACGGATTGCTTCCACAAGGTGTAGAGTCCGCGCCGGAAGAGTTGGTCGCCGGTGTTGCGAGTGTAGAAACCGTAATTGGCGCGGGCGTTCATCGATTTTTCCTTCCAGATTTCTGGCTGGTAGGGTTTGACGCTCGGGCCGCCGACTTGTTCATTCAAAAGCCCGGAGGCGGCGAGGGCGTTGTCGCGGATCAACTCGGCCGGGAAACGGAACCGAGGCGCGCGGGCGAGGAGTTTATTCTCGGGATCGATCTCCTTGAGGTCCTCGCGGTGTTTCGAGGATTGGCGGTAGGTGGCGCTCATGACCATGTTTTTCATCGCGCGCTTCATGTCCCATTTGTTCTCGCGGAAATCCACGGCGAGGTAATCCAAAAGCTCGGGATGCGTCGGCAGAGAACTCTGAAGACCGAAATCCTCGGAGGTTTTGACGATGCCGTTGCGGAAGAGTTGTTGCCAGAGGCGGTTCACCTGAACGCGCGCCGTGAGGGGGTTTTCCGGAGATACCGACCACTGCGCGAGGCCGAGGCGGTTTTTCGGGGCGTCCTTCGGCATGGGTGGGAAGGCGGCCGGTGTGGTGCGTTCGCGCGGGCGGTTTTTGAGCGGTTTGTCGTAGGAGCCGCGGTCGAGCACGAAGGTCGGCACGGGGGTCGCGCGCTCTTCCATCACCATCACGCGGGTGGCGCATTGGTCGTAGTGGTTTTTAAGATAATGCGCGCGGGCGAGGTCGAGTCCGGTGGCGGGCGACTTGCCGGCGGCGTTGGCCTTGGTCGCGAGCCAGGTGTCGTTCATCCAATAGAGACGGTCTTTGTTTTTGAACAAAGCCAACCAGTCTTCGAGGCCATGCGGGTTGTTCGCGGTGGCGACCCGGAAGCTGTTTGAGAGCGCGCCCCCGTAGGTGGCCTCAGAGCCTTGGAATTTGAGTTTCACAATGAGCTTCGCGCCCTTCGCCGGGGTTACGGGGGCGGCGAGTTGGAGGAAGACGGAACTGTCGATGCCGGGGATGCCGAGCTTCCAGCCATTGGCGGGATCGGCGGCCTGCGCGGCGGTGAGTTCGGGGCTGAGGCCTTGGAAGGTCGAGCGCATGGCCGTGATGGCGAGAGGTTCGCGTTTGCCGCCTTGATCGAGTTCCACCTGGATATCGGGCAACGCTTGGCGAATGGCCGCCAAATCCATCCCGAGCACGGAACCCACGCTGTCGGACTGGTAATTCCAGAGATAATTGAACGGGTTCACCGAATCCACGCGCACGGTATTGAGTGGCGTTTCCGGCAAGCCGAATTCCAAGGTCATTTCCTCGCCAGGAGAAATGGCAAAGATCGGGTGGAGGGCATTTCCTTCCGAAAAAAACCGGTCTTTGTGTTCCGGCATATCGAAGTTGATCACGCCCAATCCGGCCCCGGCGAATCCATTGTCATCTCTGGAAGCAGCCAAGCCCGAGTCGTTTTTGGAGGATCTTTTAGCTCCCGTAGGGGCAAGAACGGCCCAGTCGATGCCCTTGCTTTCATCAGGCACCTTGATTGCCTCGGGGCTCTTGTCATCGCGCACAGGCTGGAGGCCAGCGAGTGTCTTCTCGACGGATTCCATGACTTTCTTCTGGGACTCGGTCGGAACTTGCACAAAGGGCGGGAAGGCGCGGGCGCGGTTGCCATCCTGATTTTCCACGCCAGATTCATTGATGCTGTTGAAATAGGCCATCAGGCTGAAGAAGTCGTTTTGGGAAATCGGGTCGAATTTGTGGTCGTGGCATTGGGCACAACCGATGGTCATTCCCATCACCGCCGTGCCGTAGGTGCTCACGCGGTCCACCGCATAGTGGGTGAGCCATTCCTCGTTGATCGAGCCGGCCTCATTGTTGATGCCGTGGTTGCGGTTAAAGGAGGTAGCGACCTTCTGCTCGAGCGTGGGGCTTGGGAGGAGGTCGCCGGCCAGTTGCTCGGTGAGAAACTGGTCGTAGGGCATATTTTTGTTGAAGGCGTTGATCACCCAGTCGCGCCAAGGCCAACTCGTGCGGAGCATTTCGTGGTGGAGGGCGTTGCTGTCGCCGTAGCGGGCGATATCCAGCCAATCGACCGCCATGCGCTCGCCGTAGTGGGGCGAGGCCAGCGCGCGGTCCACCATGTTCTCGTAGGCTTTGTCTGAGGTATCGGCCACGAAGGCGTCGATCTCCTCGGGAGTCGGGGGGAGTCCGAGGAGGTCCATGTGAACGCGACGGACGAGGGTTTCCTTGTCGGCTTCGGGCGAGGGTTTGATGCCCTTGGATTCGAGCTTCGCGAGGACATAGTTATCGATCGGTGAGCGCGGCCAGGCCTTGTCTTTGACCTCCGGAACGGGTGGCTTCACGGGCGCGACGAACGCCCAGTGCGGCTCGTATTCACCGCCTTGGCGGATCCACTCGGTGAGCGTAGCGATTTGCTCCTCGGTGAGAGCCGGCTTTTTTGCGTAAGGAGGGGGCATGGCCTCGTGAGGGTCTTTTGTGATGACTCGCTGGAGCAGGAGGCTTTCCTCGGGTTTGCCGGGCACGACGCCGTAGCGGGGCGGTTCGCCCGCCTTGGCGAGGTTCGCGCGGGAGTGCTCCTCGGTATCGAGGCGGAACGGGCTGGTCTGGTTGTGCGAATCGGGGCCGTGGCAGGCGAAGCAACTATTCGACAAAATCGGGCGCACTTGGCTGCTGAAGGAGATTTTCTCGACCGCGGGAGCCGGTGCGGTGGTTGGCGCGGCGGGATTCGCCGGAGCTGCGGCTTGCATGGGCTCTTTTTTCTCCGAGGAATTGGCGGCCGCCGGCTCGGAGGCTTTTTTGCAGGACGCCAAGGGGAGGATCAGGAGGCAGGGAACAATCGCAAAAGCAGATTTTTTCATCATCGGTAAAAGGATTGCGGGTTTATATGTAGCACAAAAACGCTGTGATGCCTTTAAACGCTTAGATCGATATCTTTTGTAAAATAATACTGCCATTAGTTTTGGTCTATGCACAAAAGCGTCAAATTTGTATCCGATTCAAGCGGCGCCATCAGTTTGCGATCTTGGTTGCCTCGCCCTTGGTGATGAATTGCACATCGAACCACGGCGCGGGGTTGGCGCATTCGCCGTCGATCCAGAATTCGTTGAAGCCTTTTTCCACCTCGTAATTCTGGCGCACGACGGGGAGGGGTTGGATGAGGTGCCAATTCAGGTCGTAGACTCCAACCGAGTCGCCGCCTTGATACCACAGGTATTGGTCGGTTTTGACTTCGCCTTGGATGGTGAGCGTGCCGCTGCCGGCGTGGACGGTCAGGTTTTTGACCGAGGAGGGGGCTTCGCCAACCATTCGGAGATTTTCGATGAGGATCTTCGGCTGGGTGTTTGCCATGACTCGGCCGAAGCCGATGGAGACGGCCCCGATCGCGCCGTAGCCGTGGGATTTCGAGGAGTAGCGCATACCCCAACGGCCCGTGGTGCGCGCCGCCTCGGCGATGGGAATGAAGATGTCTTTGCGACCGGTGAAATCGATCGGGACGACATAGTCTTTGTTGGGGCCTACTTGCACGACCAGGAAGGCTCCGCTGGCATCGCCGGTGACAGTAAGGGCCACGCCGCGGGCGTGGGTGGCGTCGCCATTAAAGGCGAAAGTTGGGAAGCCGCCCTGCTGGAAAATTTCCTCCTTGCTCAAGTTGTCGAGCGAGACCTCCAGGGCCGTATCGACATCTTTAAACTGATGGCGGCCCAGCCCACTCATCTGAGCGGCCTTGGGCTGCATCAGGAGGGGATTGCTGGTCTTGGCGGCAGGCGTTGCCGGGATGGGGGCTTGCGCTTTTTGGACCTCCTCGCCCGCACCGATCATGTAGCCCTCGAGGTCCTTTGAAACCGCTTGCGTGGCGCTGGCGCGCTGGGTGGGGGTGAGCGAATCGGAGTAGCCACTGAGCACCCGGATGATGAATTGCGGGGCTTGGCGGCCGAAGGGGTTCTCCAAACTCACGCGCATGCCGGGGCCGACATACTGGCGGGGAAGCATGCCGCCAAATTCCTGCACGGTCGTCCAATCGGCATCCACCTTGCCCCGGGTCATGATGGTGAAGGGCTGGAGCTCGAAGCCACCTTCAGCACGGCGGGCCTCATAGACGATCTTGGCGCTGCGATGGGGCGACGGGTGGTTCATCGTGTTCGGCTGCTGGTCGAGGTAGTAGGCGTCTTTGATTTTCTGACGCTGCTCGGGGGTAAGCTTGGGTGCCAACTCGCGCCAGACGGCGAACTGCTCAGCTATCAATTCCGCCAGGCCGTGTTGTTCGACGACGCCCGGGACGATGCCGAACATGGGCTCGGGTTTTCCAACGCCAAATCCCCGGCTGTTCGCGGCTGCGCCCGGAGCCAGGGTGAAGTGGTTCTCGATCGGGCTTGTGGCGAGGCGGCCAGAGCGGTTGATCGCCAGAGCGGCACTGCCGCCGCCGGGGCGCTCGATGTTGGGATACCTTTTGCCGTCGGGGCCGGGCTTCGAGACCATGCGATATACCAAATCCCACTGGTTAGGATAGCCGCCCGAGGTGAAGCTCGTCATGGGGCGCTCGGTGTTTTGGTAAACAAGCATCGACCATTTGGGGAAGCCCCACGCCACATCACTGTGGGACTCCGCACCGTCGTATTCGTGGTGTTGCACACCGAGGCGGTTGAAAAATTCCGCGTAGTCTTTGGCGGTGATTTCGGCCAGATCGGTCATGCTGTCCGGGTAGAAGTTTTGATTGTAGGACTTCAGGAGCCCGACGACTTCGGTGCCGGCTTCGTGGCTGGCGGCATTGGCACCGCGCGCGCAATTCACGAGCTTCCAAACCGGTTTGTCGGTGTCCTCGAATTGGCAGGTGAGGATTTCGTCGCCTATCCGGACATCATTGAATTTGAACCAGGCGCCGTATTTCCCGGGCCCGGGAAATTTCACTCCGGGGTTGGGGCGGAAAAGGATCGTCTTATCGGTCGCGGAGATGGGGGCTTCCAACTTGCCCTTGCCCCAATTCGACAAACGGCGATCAGTTTTTTTCCCTTTCCCCATGTATTTCGAGCCTTCGGGCCCAATGCCGTAGCAGAGCGTGTGGAGCATGGCATCCATGCCATTCGCGCGGAGCTTGTCGATGAAGGCCTTCAGATCCTCTTCGCCGCGCGGGAAGACCGCTTTGTTGACGGATAACGAATCGCGGTCGTAGACCCAGTAAGCACCCCGCCAGGTGTCTGTGTGGAGGTAGAGGCGGTTGACCTTCAATTTTTTCCCGTAGTCGATCAAAACATCGAGGTCCTCGGGCTTCTCGGCGCTGATCGTGAGGCCGTGTGTGGTTTCAAAGGTCTTCTCCCATTCCTCGACCCAAGCCTTGGCGCGCTCGTAGGTCCACTTGCCCTCGACTTTCGGGTGGGGGACTTTTTCCTCGGTCCAGAT
>JBIPMC010000107.1:0-6598 GCA_044369345.1 Terrimicrobiaceae bacterium | reverse complement strand
TTGGAAAACCACCGCCGCCCTGAACCACTTCCCGCGTTAGGCTTTTAACATCGGCAGCACCTGCAAGAACACCGGGCTAAAATCTCCCGGAGTCGCTGCAGCCCAGGCGCGGATTTTTTCGAGCGTGAAAAAAGCTCCCGTCTCAACCTCCAGCGCCGCAGGATGAAAAGGCCCCTCGTGCCGGCCTGTATAAACCTCGATAAATTCCCAACCCGTTGTTTCTGATGGACTAAGGCGTCCGATTGATGTCAGCTCCGGTGCCTCGATCCCCAATTCCTCGCGAAGTTCGCGTCGGGCGGCGGTGAGGTAATCTTCCCCGGCATCGACATGGCCGGCGGCTGAGGAGTCCCAGCGGGCCGGGTTCCGGTCCTTCCAAATCGAGCGTTTCTGGAGGTAAAGCTCGCCGGTGGCGTTGAATAGAAGCATATGTGCCGCCCGGTGCCGGAGGTTATTCACATGGATGACATCGCGAAATTCGGAGCGAAGGACTTGGTCATTTTCGTCCACCACATCAAAGCGTTCGGCGCCGTGCTGGGCGGTCTTGGGCGAAGCGGTGAATGCGAGCGTCTCCCATTGCGCGGGTGTAAGTTGCTCGGCGCGGACTGTGGGTGGAACACCCAGCGCGCTGGCGATTTTTTCCCAGTCGATTTTGAATTCCGGGATTAGATTTCGCAGTTGTTTTCTCCGCTCGGAAAAACCTCGGCGCACCAAAGATTCAAAAACCTTGTCGTCGAGTGGAGGAACCTTCTCGCGTGGCTTGCGTCGCATCGTGATCACGGCGGAGTCCACCTTCGGTCGAGGATGAAAAACCGACGCGGGGAGTTTGCGCTCCAGTCGAATGTCCCAACGCCGTCCGGTGCAAAGAGTCATCGCTCCGTAATCGCTCGTGTCGTGTGTCGCGCCGAGGCGTTGCGCGAGTTCGAGCTGCAGCGTCAGAACGAGTCTGGAAGCGGGTGAGAGGGCGGATGCGTATTTGGCAATCAGTGGAGTCGAGATGTAATACGGCAGGTTGCCGACGATCTTCACCGGCCCCGCGCCCCACAATTCCCGCAGGTCGAAATCCAAGGCGTCGGTGTGGAACACCCGCGTTGTTTCACACTCGAATTTCTCGCGAAGATGCGGCACGAGTCGTGAGTCTTTTTCGATGAGCGTGAGGCGCGTGTCGGGGCGCGCAAGAAACTCCGTAAGCGCACCAAGACCGGGTCCAATTTCCACGATGTGATCACCAGGTTGGATGTCGAGCAATGCGACGATTCCGCGAGCGAGGTTTTGGTCGTGGAGAAAGTTCTGTCCGAGACTTCGGGTGGGCGCGGTTTGCAACTCCGTCAGCGTGCGTTGGATTTCACTCAGCGTCATACGGAGTGGTTAGCCTTTTTCGCGTTCATTCACAAAGCCGATGTGAAAAACCCAAGGCGAACCCGCGATTTCCTCCCAAGTTATTCACAACTTTCCTCCTTGAGGAACCCTGGGGCGGGTGGGAACCTTACAGCGCCAGCCTTCCATGCAAAAAGGACAAATTTCCTCCAGTCGGGACTACCCGCCGTTCCGTTCTTTGGCTGTTCAGTTATTCCTCGTGCTCGCCGCGCTGGCGGGTGTCTTGATTGCAGGCACGATTCGTCAGGGAGCGACTGGGATATTTTTGACCGTTGCCGGAGCGGCGATGGTTTTCCTGGCTCCGAACCGCGTGGTGCCGTGGCGGTATTGGATCCTGTGCGCCGGGTTGATGCTTTCGGCCTCGCTCTCGCTTTTGCCGCAGGCGTGGTTCTACACACCGCCTTGGCGTGTCGGCCTGCAGGAGTACCAAGGCCTGCCGCCGCTTTTGCAGGTTTCCCTCGCGCCGCGTGAAACGATTTATTGGATGATGCTCCTCGCGGGGGCTCTGCTTACGGGGTTGTTTTCCCTCGGGCATCCAGTGCGCTCCGGGGTGAAAATCTACATCGCCCTCCTTGGCGCGCTGGGTTGTGCGACCTACGCGCTCATCGCGATCTACGCCAAAAAAACCGGCTGGGACTATCCCTTCACCCCGAAAAATGTTTTCGCGCCTCCCGACTTCGGGTTTTTCCCAAACCGTAACCACACGGCGGCCTTCCTCGTCACCGGAGCGATTCTGTCGCTGGGCATTGTCCGCACCGCTTGGACTGAAAAACGCCCGCTCGCCTTTGCGCTGGGGGCTGTGGTGATCGGGGTTTGCCCCTACGCGCTGCTGTTCGAATCCACTTCACGCGGCGGTGTTATTTTTCTAGTGGCGGGAATGCTGGTTTGGTTGGCAATGCTCGGGAAAGGCCACCGCTCCTCGGCTCTGGTGCTTTCTGTTCTGGCGCTCGGATTTTTCGTGGCTGGGATTTTCTTTTCGACCGAGAGCCAAGCCCGTGACCGTGTGCTGGAGTTCTTCGGTGTTTCTTCGATGGTCTCTGAATCACCGGAGCAAAAGCCCGGCGCGGCCTTCTCGGATTTCCGCTCAAAGATTTTTCGCGACTCCGTGAAAATCGTCCGCGATTACCCAATCACGGGAACGGGCCTGGGAACCTTTGGTTATGTCGCCCCGTTTTATGTCGATGCCAGTATCGACGAGGCCATTCCGATCCATCCCGAGAGTGACTGGCTCATGGTCGCCTGCGAGTCGGGGCTGTTGTTTCTGATTTGTGCATTTGTTCTGCTCGTTCTGCTGATCCGCGACATGTTGCCTTTACGGCGCAGTGCGACCTGGCCGCTTCGCTGGGGAATTATTTCGGCGGCTCTTGCAGCGATCCTGCATGCCATGGTCGATGTGCCGATTCACCGCGTCGAACTCGGCTGGTGGATTCTCGTTCTAGGTGGTTTGGCTTTCGGAAGCCCTGCCCCCACAGGCACCAGGCGCAATAAATCCTGGTGGACGCAGCGCCTGATTTTTGGCGCAGGTGGGGCGGGATGTCTGGCGCTCGGCCTCCTGCTCCTTCGCTCTCAGTGGTTCGGCGAGGTCCCATTTCCTCCATACCGCGCGGCGATTGCGGTGAATCAAATGCGCCAACTCGCGGATAAAGGTCTTTTCCAGGAAGCCGCGAATCTCGCCCGATCCGAGATTCCGCTCTCACCGATGTCCGCTGGCCTTTACCGCGAACTCGGCTATCGCGAGATCAAAATCGGGGGCGATCCCATCGTAGCGGATGCCGTCTTTGCCGCCGAGCGGGCCTTGAATCCTGTCAGCTCCCGATTGGCTTTTGACCAAGGAATGCTTTGGCTTGGCGATGACCCGAAACGCACGGCGAGGCTCTGGGTAGAGTCCATGAAAAGGCATCTCCGCATTCAGAAAGGTGGGGCCTATTCCTATCCCGAGGAACTCTACGGCCGAATGCTCGGCCACGCCCGCAAACATCCTGAAATGCTCCCGATTCTCGAAGAGTGTTCGCGGATGACACCGGGCTTGTGGATGGTCTGGATCGGAAGGGCCTCACCCGAAAAAATCGAACAGGCTGCAGCGAACAAGAAATTCCTCGCCAGCCTCGATGCCCCCGCGCGCCAGAAATTTCTGCAATCCTGGTGGAATCTCGGCAACAAGGATGTGCTTGAAAAATTCCTCGCCGAAAACCCCGATTGGGAGGATGCCGCCTGGGGACTACGTGTACGCCAAATGCTCGCCAAAAAGGAATACCAACGAGCCGTCGAAGCCGCCCAAAAACTCTATGCGATCGACCTCAACCTTCCGACCCTCACGCCCGAACAACTCGCGAAACGAAACCCTCCCTCAGGCCTCGCCGAGTCCGTGGCCTATTACACAGCGCAGGGCAACCATGTCAGTGCGCGTCGAATGATCGCGGAATCCACCCAGGCAAAAGAAGCCGAGGGCTTCCGCTTGCAGTGCGCTCTGGCCATTCAAGTCGGGGACTGGCCGACTGCATGGAAGGCTATGGAGGGCCTGCTTTCTCGAACCAACCGCTTCAACCTGCCTTGATTTGCGCTGGGCTTAACTGATCGGCGTCTCGGGTTCGTCCTGCGGCTCGGCTTCGATTTCCTTGCGAATCGCTTTTGAGATGAAAGGACGCACAAATCCGTAAATTAAAAATCCCACAAACAAAACCGCAGGCATCCAGTAGTAATTCATCGCCGTGAAGGCCAAGAGAATGATTAGTCCGAGAAACGCCGGAAGCGACCGCTGGGTGCGCCAGTTCAAGCTTTTGAAGCTCGGGTATTTCACGCGGCTGAACATCATGAAGGAGAGAAAAATCAACAGCACGGGTAGCGCGTATTTCCACGAGCCGATGCTCCGTTCGTCCTCGCGAAGCCACAGCATGAACAGCGTAAGCGAAGCGATCAGCCCGGCGGCAGCGGGAATCGGGAAACCCTGAAAATCCTTCTCCGGTTTTTCGGAGTTCGCGGCGGCGATACAGTTAAAGCGAGCTAGGCGCAGCCCGCCGCAAAGCAAAAAGAAAAACGCAATCAACCAACCGGAACGCTGAAAATCTCGCAACACAATTTGGTAAACAAGTAGCGCCGGAGCGATGCCGAACGAAACGATGTCCGCGAGCGAGTCGAACTCCCGCCCGAATGCGCTTTCATGGCCGCCCAGTCTGGCTAAGCGCCCATCGAGAAGGTCGAAAACACACGCGCCAAGAATAAACGCGATGGCCTCGTGGTAGAGCATTCCAGTCGGCAAGCCCTGTGCAGCGAGCAGCGAGGCCTCTATAATGCGAAGCGTCGCGGCGAAACCGCAAAAAAGATTTCCGGCCGTCATTAAATTCGGCAGGAGGTAGATTTTCGGCTCGTTGGGATGCTGGGAGATCATTGCTAGAATTTTGCGACAGGTGTTTCGCCGCCGCGCACCTTGTCTCCGACTTTCACCAAAACCTCAGCCTCAAGCGGGAAAAACATCTCGGTGCGCGAACCGAAACGGATCATGCCGAATTTCTCGCCGCGCTGGAGATTGTCACCCACCACCGCCCAAGGGCAGATACGGCGAGCGATCGCTCCTGTGATTTGCTTCACCATGACGGTCGCCACAGGACCCGAAAAAACCCAAGTTCGGCTTTGATTCAAAAACGAGGATTTGGGATCGCGCGCATCAAGGAATTTACCGGGCTTAGGTTCAGAATGCGTGACCTCACCAGCCAGCGGGGCACGGTTGATGTGAACATCCAAGACTGAGAGGAAAATCCCAATGCGGCGGACTTTTTTGTTTAGAAATTCCGTCTCCTCCACCTCGTCGAGTGTCGTCACCACGCCGTCGGCCGGTGAAACCGCGATATTTTCTCCCTTTGGGGGGACGCGTTCCGGGTCGCGGAAAAAATACAGCGTGAAAAGAAGCAAGGCCGCGAAGAGGAATGAAACCGTCGGCAGCAAGGCAAGAGTCATGAGCCATCCCGCCGCAAAAAAACCGAGGATCCAGATGGCCTCGCCGAGTGCCTTGCTTTTCATGCGTGGGAGGCTAGCAAAGCACTTCTGTTTGCCAAGCCCATGTCCCTCATTTCCGGCTTGAGTTCCCCTTTCGCGTCATGCTTCAAAGGTCGCAATGCAACCAATCCTGCTCATTCTCATTTCTCTCGTATTTGTCGGTTGCTCCGGCCCCGGAGGCCCAGCCCAGCGTGCCGGTGCTGCTGTCGACAATGCCGTTTACAAAGTGGGCGAGGGAATCACCAAAGTGGGCGAGAAAATCGAGGGCGCTTCCGGACAGTGACGCCTTCCCTGCGGTTTCTTCGCGGGATTTTTGCGGTGTTGTTTGCATTGGGGGTCTCCAACGCTTGCAAGCCCAAGCCTCCGGCCAACGAATTGGTCGTCGGGATGGATTTATCCTACCCGCCGTTTGAAACCATCGACCCCACCGGGAAGCCCTCTGGCGTGAGCGTCGAAATGGCCGAGGCGCTGTCCAAGTCGATTGGTAAAAACCTCCGCATCGAAAACATCCCCTTCACCGGCCTCATCCCGTCCCTCCAAACCGGCAAGATCGACTGCATCATTTCCTCGATGACCGACACACCCGAGCGCCGGACTTCGGTTGCTTTTTCTGATCCCTACATCGGCACAGGCCTTGCTTTGCTGGTTGCAAAAAGCTCCAATGCCGCGTCAATGGCGGACATCGACCAACCCGGTAAAACCCTCGCCGTTCGCCAAGGAACCACCGGCGAAGTCTGGGCCCGCGCAAACATCAAAGACGCCCAAATCCTCGCTCTGGAAAAAGAAGCCGCCGCTGTGCTGGAGGTCGTCCAAGGCAAAGCCGACGCCTTTCTCTACGACCAGATGAGCATTTGGAAAAACGCGCAGGAGCAACCCGAGAAAATCCGAGCCCTCCTAGCTACGGTCCGCAAAGAACAATGGGCCGTGGCCCTTCGCCAAAACGACGCCGCCCTTCTCCAACAAATCAACATCTTCCTGAAAAACTTCCGCGCCGCCGGCGGATTCCAGAAGCTCGGTGACAAATATTTCAGCGACCAAAAAGCCGCCTTCCACGAGCAGGGGATCGAGTTTTATTTCTAGCAGCCTGTCGGACTTAGGCGTCAAAATGGCCTAATTCCTGCTATGCAGATTGATATGGCAAGATTTGTCTCTATCGACCGCGACACCCCGATGCTTCTTCCTCCCGACCTGCGCGACTGGGTTCCTCCCGGACACCTCGTGCACTTCCTCATCG
>JBIPMC010000106.1:0-6630 GCA_044369345.1 Terrimicrobiaceae bacterium | reverse complement strand
CGGCAAAGCGGCGGGCAGTTCGATGTTTCCAAGGCCGCATCAGAGCTCGGCATCGCCCGTGCAACGGTCGAAAGCCACCTCCGCGCCATGGAAACCACCCACGCCGCCACCTGCGTGCGCCCCTTCCACCCGGGTTCGCGCACGCAAATCGTCAAACAACCCAAAGTCTATGCATTCGACAGCGGTTTCGTATCCTTCGTCCCGACGACTTCGGCCCGCTCTGGGAGCACCTCGTTTTGGAAACCCTTCAAGCCCGCCTGCCCGATTCGCCGCCCCTCTACTGGTGCGACAAAAGCAGTCGCGAAATCGACTTTGTCATCCCGAGGGAACGCGATTTTGTGGATGCCATCGAGTGCAAATGGAACCCCGATGCGTTCGATCCCTCGCCGCTCGCCGCCTTGCGGGCCATTCACCCGCAAGGCCGCAACTAACCTGGGGTCATGCCGAGCCATGTGCGCTCGTCAAAAGGCTTCGAAATCCGTGTTGTGAATCCCATGGACATCCCCGCTTGAAATGGCAAACCACGCGGCCCTTCATGCCGATTCGCCCGTAGCGGAAAATCAAAGATTTTTCGGCCGCGCTCGCCTAAGCTCCAACGCCATCTGCTCGAAAGTCGTTCCGACTTTCGCTACAAAAACCGGGCACCGACATTCTCGTTTCTGAAAAAGCCCCTGCACCCATGATCCATTCTATTCCTGCGGGAAACTTTCCATCGCTCACTCCACGATTCCTCGGCCCCGCATCTCCTCGGTCATCATCCGTTGGCTCACGATTTTGACTCCGGCCACGCTCTTTCCCATCCACTGGCCGAAATGCCTCGTGTCGCCAGTCAGGAGATGGGTGCATCCACTGGCAATCGCCGCATCGAGGATTGGCCGATCTTTTTCCACAAGTTCCTTCGGTGCGAGCCCGCGCCCCGCATCCGACACAATCTGCACGCGGTTGACACACGCCTCCAGCCCATCCAGCAAGTCCGGGCAAAACCCGCCACATTCCTTCTGGCTTCCCCGATGGCGAATTCGGAAGTCACCAACTCCCCGTGTCCTGCCAGCACCTCCAGGAGAAGCCCCGTCAACCACTTCGGATTCGAAGCCGAGAACAGGATATTCGCATCGAGAAAAACCCTCACCTCGCGCCCTTCTTGGCGGCCTTGCGCAAGACCGGCTCGAATGGCGCCAACCCCGCATCCGAGGCCTTGAATTCGGCGAGTCGCTCGGGTGAGTAATTTTCTACCGCCACCACGCGTCCCGGTCGCAGCAGAATGCCCTCCGGCCGCTCCTCCGCCACGAGAACCCCTCCGCCCTGCCCATAGCCGATCCTTTTCCTCATCGGCTTTGGCAAAGTCACCATCCCCCGGTCGTTCATCGAAATCGTCTTTGTCATGAATTCAACATTCCTGAATTCCTGAAAAATGCAATTCCCCTCAGCCAACAAATTCCGCCTCGAACTCGACCCCCGGGAAGTCAACACCGAGCGCAGCTACTACGAAGAGCAAGTCCTCTACCCCGACAAAAAGCATGAAGGAACCGACAACCTCGTCTCCGAAAAAAACCCGACGCAGGAAGATCGTGTCAGATAGAAATCAATGGTTGACTCACTTCTGCTCGGTTTTACTGTGAAAATATGAAAAACATCACAGTTACTGTGGGTGACGACATCTACCACAAAGCGCGTGTTCGCGCTGCGGAGCGGAAATCCACCATCTCCGCGCTGGTAAAAGATTTTCTCACAAAGATCGTTGAGGAGGAGTCGAGCTTCGAGCGCATGAAACGCGAGGAAGACGGGTTACGCCAAAACATGCGACAAGAGGGTTTTATTTTCTCGGCCGAAGACCGCTACTCCCGTGAGGATCTCCACGACCGCCATGCGATTCGCTGATACAAATATCCTTCTTTATAGCATCAGCACGGCCATTGGGGAGCAAAGGAAAGCCGAGACCGCCATCTCATTGCTTTCATCCCAAGAGATAGCCATCTCCGTTCAAGTGCTTCAGGAGTTTTATGTGCAAGCCACGCGAACGAGTCGGAACCATCCGCTTCCCCATGCCACCGCAGTTGCATTCATTGAAAAATGGCGGCGCTTCCAGGTGCAGGAGATCACGATGGAGATCATGCGGGCCGCACTCGATTCCAAGGAACGCTGGGGAATTTCCTATTGGGATGCGGCGATTTTGGAAGCCGCCCGTGCCGCCGGTTGCCGCGAAGTCCTCTCCGAGGACTTGTCCCACGGACAAAACTACGGAGGCATTCTTGTAACGAATCCCTTCCTTTAAAAAAACTTGGCGCAACGCCACATTCCCCTTCCTCGGTCGCCCAGAGCCGCCTCCCACAGGAAGTCAATGACAAGCGCAGCGACTTCAAAGAGCAGGTCATTACACCCGACAACAAGCAAGAGGGCATTGGAAATTCTTAACAGCGAAATAGCCCCGCCGCATTGATCCCGCGCCCCGTTTACGCAACTCTCCCGCATGGCTCAAACTTCCCGCCCCGCGATTTCGGTCGTCATGATTGTCGGCACGAACCGCGAAAATGCCCAAGGCGTGCTCGATGCGCTGGGCCGCCAAAGCTGCGCGGATGACCTTTTGGAAATTATCGTCTTTGATTGCGCCGAGACTTCCGTGCCCGAATTAAAAATGCCGGCCCGCTTTGCCTCGAAATATCTTCGCCGACCCGGGCTCCACTTCTGGCGGATCGCCCGCGCGCAGGCCGCCTGGGAATCCTCCGCACCCATCGTTGCATTTCTCGAGGACCATTGCGAACCGCATGCCACCTGGGCGGACAGGTTGCTCGAGGCATATTCCGAAGGCAGATGGGCTGCGGTGGGCTATGCCTTCACCAACGGCAGCCGCGACTCACTGTGGTCCCGCTCGGCGCTCATGGCGGACTACGGATTCTTTGCGCACCCCGTCGAAGGCGGTCCCGCGCGACTCCTCGCTGGTAACAATGTCTCCTACTCCCGTTGGTTCCTCGACGAACTCGGCGAGGATTTCGAAAAATCTGTTGGCGTGGATTTTAATGTGCAGGAGATGGCGAATGCGCGAGGGCTTCCCTTGAAGGTCGCACCGGGAGTCCTCGCCGCCCATCGCTGCTACGCGAGCCTGTGGGAACTTTGTGCTGGGAATTTTTATTACCTGAAAATCCTCTCCGTCGCCCGGGCCAAGGCGAACGGCTGGATCATGCCGACCCGCTTCGCATGGGCCTGTGGCGTTCTCACACTCGTCCCCGCCCTGCGAATCCTGCGCCTGGCGAAATCTATCTCCCGCCGCCCAACACTGATCCCGAGCTTCCTCGCCTCGGTGCCTGTGGTGTTCCTCGTTTACTACGCCGCCGCATTCGGCGAGGCGGCCGGGTATTTGTTCGGTCTCGGCGCCGCCGAGGAAAAATTCGTGAAGTGGGAACTCAACACCTCCCGCATCGCATGAGCACGCAGACTGCTTCCTTACGGCTCTCGGTGATTTTTGTCGCCCGGCACAGCCTGCCCTGCATCCAAAAAATCCTGGAATGTCTGCTCGCGCAAACCGCCGCTCCACGCATCGAGTTGATTATTTCCACCGACTCGCCCGAGCTTTTGAGGGAGGCTGAAGACTTTCTCATGCCCCGCGCCTGCTTTTGGAAAACCCGTTTTCTGCTCCAGCGCACGGAGGACCTCGCCAAGGCCCGTGCACAGTCCGTCGTCGAATCGACTGGGGAAGCGGTGGCCATTATCGAAGACCACTCTTTTCCAGCCCCGAACTTCGCTGAGGAACTTCTCGCCGCATTCGAAAGCTCGCCATCCGTGCAGGCCGCCGCCCCCCTATTGATCAATCCAAATTCGACGACCGCCGTGAGCCGCGCACAATTCCTGAGCTTCCACGGCACACGCCGAGGGGGACTGGACCGCCCCCGTTTCGAAGAGGCGCAATCACTTCCTTGGCACAATACAGCCTACCGCCGGTGTGCGCTTGCCGGGTTTGTCCACGACGAGGATTTCCTCCAAGTCGAGGGCTTCGTGCAGCAGGACATACTCGCGAACACCCCGAATGCCCGCTTCGTGTGCTGCACTCGCACGACCTTGCGACATGTCAACATGAGTCGATTGGGACCCGCCCTGTGCCATGCATTCGTTGGCGGAAAGGTGTTCGCAGGGAAGCGGGCCGAGCGGTTGGGCTGGGGTCCCATCCAAAAGGCTGCACGCTCTGCTCTCTTCCCAGCCGTCGCCCTGCTCAAGATGAAGCGGCGCGCATCGATGCTTTGGAACGCGAAGTCCCCAATGAAAACCCTCACGACCTCCTTGGCACTCCTACTCCTCGCATTAAGCCATGCCTTGGGCGAGGCGATGTCCACCCTCTTCGGTGCAGGGCGGAGCACCCGTGAGTATTCAGGCTTTGAATACAATCGCACCCGATTCCTTCGCCCCTGCGAACGGCATTTTCTCTTGGCGGATGCCACCCGGCCCATGACAGGCCCCGCCGATTGCACCCGGTCTGCCTGGCCCTTTGATCAATCCGAATGACACCACAATCGACTCCTCGTGTCTCCGTCATCGTCGCCGCCTACCACTCGGCGGACTTTTTGCCCCGCTGCCTCGAGGCCCTGCAGGCGCAAACCTTCCGGGATTTCGAAACCATAGTCGTCAACAGTTCGCAGGAAAACCGCACCGCTGAGATTGTTGCTCGATTCCCCGGTGTCCGTTTTTTTCAAAGCCCGGAACGCCTCTTCCCCCACGCCGCGCGCAACCTCGGCATCTCGATGGCCAAGGGCTACCTCTTTGCGATCACCGACGCCGATTGCCAAGCCGATCCCCTCTGGCTTGAGGAACTGGTCGCAGCGCACGCCACCGGCCACGAGGTCCTTGGAGGCTGCATCGATTCCAAGGCGCGGAGCCGAATTTCCCGGGGAATCCACATTTTGAAATATTCCCCCTACCTCTGCGGAATCCCGGCAGGCCCGCTCGACATCGCCGCCACGGGCAACCTTCTCGTCTCCCGAAATGCTTGGCAAAAGATCGGCCCGTTCGACGGCTCGATCTTCTCCGGGGACGCCTTGTTCAGCTGGAAAGCGCACGCCGCGGGGTTCATCCCTTGGTTCGTGCCCGCAGCGATCGTCACCGACCAAGATGAAAAATACCGAAGCGGATTTTTGTCCGAGAGATTTCAGCGCGGGAAGGAATTCGGACGCATTCGCGCGGAGTTTGAAAAATGGCCCCGCCCGCGATTGCTCGCGCGCTTCGCACTCGCGCCACTCGCACTCCTTTCCGCACTTGCACGAATCGCATGCGAATGCCGTCGCGCCAGCCGACTGGCCGATTTCCTCTCGACACTACCCTTCCAAACCGCAGCCCAAGCTGCTTGGTGCGTCGGAGAGGCAGGAGGATACTTATCCTTGCTCCAATCGCGGAGCAATTCCCGATGAACACGAATGAAAGGATCTGATTTTATCATCGTCGGAGCGGGAACTGCTGGCTGCGTGGTAGCGCGCCGGTTGCTCGAGGGCACCGAGTCTAATGTGCTTCTGGTCGAGGCGGGTCCCCGCTACCCCGCATGGCTGCTAGATCCGCCGTTACCGGGGATGAGAATCGGGCGGCTTTTTTCGTGGGCCCAGAGGAGCATTCCGCAAGAGCGTTTGGGCGGAAGACGCATCGAGTGGCCGATGGGCAAGGTCGTTGGCGGAAGCTCATCCATCAACGCCATGATGGGATTCATGGGGCATCCCGCAAATTTCGACGCGTGGGAGGCTGTGGGAAATCCGGGATGGTCCTCGAAAAATCTCGCACCGATTTTCACCCGCGTTTTCGGCAACCCGCTGGACGCCCCGCTGGACTGGACTCGCGGCGGAATGCTCTCCCTGTCACAACCGCGCTTCCGCTCGCCCCACTCGGAAGCCTTCCTCCGAGCCTGTGCGGAGGATGGGCTGGTGGAGGAGACACCGCTAACCGGGCGGGAGGGTGGCCGGTGCGGCTATTACCCCGTTTTGCAACGGGACGGTGCGCGGTTCGAGTCGGCCAAAGGTTACCTCGCCCCCGTGGCAACTAATCCCCGCCTGAAACTCGCAACCAACCTTCAGGTCCGCCGCATCCTTTTTGAAAAACAGCGTGCGGTTGGCATCGAGTTCGCGCAGGGCGGTCGCCTGGAAACCTTACGAGCCTCCAGCGGGGTCGTGCTTTGCGCAGGAGCTTTTCAATCGCCGCGGATCCTGCAATCGAGCGGCATCGGTCCGGAAAAAGATCTTCACGCCGCCGGCGTTCCCACGCTCATCGACCTGCCGGCCGTCGGGGAGAATTTTCAGGATCATTTGCGACTCGGTTTGAGTCACCTCTCGGGCCGCGTTTCGCCCGGGAACAAGCGCCACCCGATTCCAGAAATGTTGCGCTACCTCGCGCGGCGCGAGGGAGTGATGGCCTCGAACTGCTGTGAAGCCGGCGCGTTTTTTTGCTCGCGGCCGGAGTTGAAAGTTCCAAATCTCCAACTCGTTAGTCATTTCCAAACCTTCGGGCCCGGGCAGCAAGTCGCGACTGATATTTGCCTGCTCGCCACAAAAAGCCGCGGCCGCGTTTTTCTAAATACCCGTGATCCCTTTGGCGCTCCGCTGGTGGATGCGAATTTTTTGGCCGAGGAAGAGGATATGGCCGCTTTGGTTGCAGGGCTTCAACGCG
>JBIPMC010000105.1:0-6643 GCA_044369345.1 Terrimicrobiaceae bacterium | reverse complement strand
GGGCTGCCTGCTCATCATCTAATTGGGGAGCATCAATTTCCTGGAGTGAGTTGCCGGTGACTTTGTAGAGGGAAATCGTGCGACTTTTCGAGGCTCCACCGCTGACCGCCACGTAGTCGCGATCTTTTGACCAGTAGAAATCCGGGACGATCGATGACTCGAATCCGTAGTCGCTTTTGTCTTTTGCCCGGTCCCAAAAAATTCCCAGCACTTTGCCCGTGGAAGTATTTTTTAGGACATACACGGGTTGATCGCTCGATGCGTTGGCCGCCACGATATCAAGAGCCGCGAAGGCCGGTCCCGTCATAGCGAGCAACAGGAAGTAAAAGATTTTTTTCATTTTCTGGATCGGTGCGCTTAATCGGTAATTCCCATCGCCCAATGATGGGCAACGAATCTGGCTCTTTGAAATTGCAATCCAAGTCAAATAAAATTTTGCAACTGGTTGCATTTTCTCCTTGAATTTTCTATTCCCCTCTTCAAATTCCCGCGAGTCCATGAAATATCGCTCACCTGAAGCAAGGGGAAAGTCATCACCTTCACGAGTTAAAATCGGCACTCTGCTTCTGTGTCTGACAGGCTTCTTATCTGCCAACGTCTCCTGGGCGGATCAGACGATCAACTACCCTGCGGAAAATCCACTGATCACTTTCAGTGCGCCTGATGATTGGAAGGTCAAAGTCACGAGCGGCAGCTTTTTTGTGGTCTCCCCGGACGGCGGTGATGTGATCGTGGAAGTGGCAGCGATGGAGGCGGCTGCGGATGACGACGCGGCTGCGGTCAAGGAAGCCGAAAGCACGCTTGATGAGGATTTTAACAATCTGAAACTCACAAAAAGCGATCCCGTGGAAGCCAACGGACTCGTGCTCAGCCTGCTTGGTGGTGAAGGGGAGGACTCCAGCGGTCGAGCCCACATCAACGTGGCGCTGATTCGACATCCGGAAGCGGCTCACAAAATCTTGTTTACTCTCATCGCTGCGAAAGAAAACGCTTCGACCTATGGAGCAGCCTGCGGGGCCATGCTGGACTCGATCAGCGCTGTTGCGTCTGGTGAGTATCGGAGCGGCGGACACTCAGCAGTCCAGACATTCAGCTATCCGGACAAAGCCAAGCCGGACTTCGCGGTGGACCTCCCTGCAGACTGGAACATGAAAGCGACCGCTGAGGGTGTCTACGTGGAATCGCATGACAAACTGGTCTCGATGAATGTGATCATGGTGGACAAGGCCGACTTGCTTGATGCCGAAGAGACATTGAAGAAGAAGGTTGGCGAGCGCTTCAAGGAGATTTTGTGGAACGGGGGCGCAGATCCTGAAGTGAACAAAGATGCCGCACTGGGCCTGACCGCCACTTTCCAAAATGCCCAGGCCTCCGACGGAGCAGGCACTGAGAAATACAGCGTGAACCTGGTGACCTACGAGCGGAAAAGCGGTAATAAAGCGCTCATTCTTCTCTGCCAGAATCCCATGCGCGCGTTGGACAAACATGCGGATGCCATGGTGGCTGTGCTCAAATCCATCAAGGTCCGATAGCTGCTCGATGAATCAACCCGTGCCACAGGCTTCTCAGCCGCCGCCCCGCAGCCCTTGGCCGGTTGTCGGCGGAACCCTTTTCATCATCGCCTGGGTGCTCATTGCGTGGATCCTATTTTATCTATTCATTGTCAATGGCTTGATTCTGGAAATGTTGCTCAACATCCTGCGTTCGGTGATGGTGCCCGGCTCGGCAAGCTCGTCGCGTCCAGAGATGCTTGGATGGGTGCCAGCCATGCAGTCAGCCATCATTCTTGGGGGTGCCGCAGGCCTTCCGGCAGGCCTCGCCTTCTTCTGGCGTGGCAGGCGCAAAGCCCTGCTGCTCGGCTTCGTGACGGCTCTCGTGCTGAGCGTCGTTTGCGGGATTTACGCCTTTTACCTCCTGATCGCCAGCGCCATCACCATTTGAAGAGAGGCTGGAAGGCTCCTGCCAAAAGCGGCTTGCTGTTGGATTTTTGGAGAGGGGCCCAGGCGTCTCTCCGATCCGTAGGCTCTACGAGCGGGAGGCACCGCCCGTATGTGTCGGCTTGCTTTTGGGTTCCGATGGGTAGAAGGCGAGCCGGGGGAACCAGTCTCCACACGGCCGGGACGGCCATGCCCCCTTCTTTTGCGATGCAAAGTCCTATTTCAAAGAGATATTGGTATTAGGCCTTTTTTCGCGCATTCAGCAGCTTCTTGCTGGCAAAAAACACACAGCCTGCCGCTACGAGGAAGAGCGGAATGCCGATCAACGGCCGGTAGGCGAGCCAGGACAGCGCGATGGTTACCAGGGTCAGAGGCAGCGCCACTGCGATAGCCAACAGGCCGATGCCCGCCCCCAAGATTTCGCCAAGAAATGGAATGACGCTGGCAACCACGGAGATCACGTTGGTGATCAGCAGAAGCCCGAAGAGCATCGCGAGAAAACCGACGAGCCTCAAAATCCAAGTGAGCATCGTGTTGCTTTCCTTTTCCTGTTGGAACATGGCGTTCGCGCTAAAGGTTCCTGTCTTCAGCAATTCGATGGTGCCCAGATCTCCGATGGCAAATGGCTCGAACGTGTGACCAACCTGGCCGGCGATAATGCTCACGGGGCCGGGGTCGGCCTTTTGGAACTTGATGCGAAGATCCCCGACCTTCGGATTTGAAGGATCCTGCCCCACAAAGAGGGTGCCGCCCGCGCTGACGCTGATATCCTCAGATTGCTCTTTGGCCGCATCCTCTGACTCTGCGGCAGTCACGGGGCGGGGAACGTAGTTATTAATGAGATCCACCAGGCTCTCGGGCAGGTCGAACGCGCCGACATGGATCCCGTCGGCCACGAATGTGTCACTTTCCACTGCCATGGAATCCGGGTTCTGATGATCGGCCGGGGTATGGAATTGAGAGGAGTCAATGAGGCTGGATGACCAGTCTTTTGCATAGGAATACGTGGTCGTGGTTTCTTCCCCGCCACCGAGTTTCTGTTTCGTTTCGGATTTTTCGGTTTGCTTCCATTGATACATCTCGACATCGCGGCGGAGTTTGAGGGCGTCTGCGGTGATGCCGAAGACCGGATCCTCCACTGGGCTTTCCGCCACCGCCTCGCCGTTCAAATGCACGAGCTTCCCTTCATTGGATGCCTGCCGCTCATCAGCGGAGATTGTGATCACTTGGCTGCTTCCCGCCTCCAGCGTCTTCGCCCTGTGGATCGCCCTGCCCTCGTTCCATGTGAGAAGAAGAAAGGATCCCAGGAATAGGATTACTCCGAAGACAATGCCGCTGATGGCGTTGCCGATGCGGCTGAACCATGATTTATTACTTGTCACTGTGACGTTGTTGCTATCCATATATTTAGTTTTTTTGGCTGTAGGTGATCGGTAAGATTCCCATTTCGCGGGCTTTTTCGACATTGATGACCTGATAATCGAGGTCATCGCTTTCAAACTTCTTGGCATTTTTCTCAAGAGATTCCGTGCCATCCGAGACGGCTGACTCGAACGAATCCCAGGATTCCTCGGTCCTCTTCCCCTCGAGCTTTTTGAGGCGGGATCCTTCCTTCGCGGGGCGGAGATCCTCCGACCCCATGAGCGTGGTTTCGAGCCCGATAGTGGTTTCATCATCCAGATCCACGGCCAGGAACATGTGCCCGGGAACAAGGACCAGAGAGGGCCGGAGGCCGATCTTGCGCAGGATCGCTGCGAGAAGGACTGTCCCGTCCACACAGTTCGCCTGAGCCTCAGTCACCGATTCGTCGAACAGTCGGACGTGCTGGCTGTAAACCCCTTTCTTCACGGCTGCGGTCGTAGTGACACTGCTGTATTTGAGCCCATGCAGCTGCATCACATTCCAGATCGAAAAAATCTGGAGCAGGACGTTGTCCACCTCGCCGCTTTGATATCCGTCAAAAGAGGAGACTATTCCGGTATCCAGCGCCTCCTTGAGAATCCGGTCAACCCATGGATGATTCTCGTTCACATAAGCCGCAAAGAGCCAGCTGTAGTCGGATGTGTGGGATTCCTCGTCGTCGACTCTCTCCTCCACGCCAAAAAGGCAGTCGTTGATCAATCTCAGCGTGACGGTCTCGGTCTGCTCGCCGAGACTTTCTCCATCCACAGTCACGCTCATCGTGATGGCCAGCGGCACAGCCTGACTCACCTTGGCAAGAGCTTTATAGTTGAAGGCGATCTTGGGATGGATCAGGAGATTTTCAGCGTCCTCGTCAAGCGTCGCCTCGAGGCGGCTCTGAGCCATATAGTCATTCGCCCTTACGACGACTTCGACTTGTGATCCGGCCTCGGCTCCCGAAAGGGCCACTCCGATCATCCCCTGCGGACGCCGATTTGGTTGCTCCCCCACGCGGCAAACACCTCCTCGGATAAATCCACACGGGCGGTCCCGATGAGAAAGGATGGAAAGAGATTGCCGTGCGGGTAAATATTTGGCTCCCACTCGATATCTGCCGCACAGATTCCCATCGGAAGTAGGAATGCCAGCGAAAGGACAGTTGGTAAAAGAAGAGGTTTCATTAAATGGCCTCTATGGAATGTAACATGCGTGAAAAAAAAGCAGACGTTCTAAGCTACTGTCAACGCCAATCATTGACATTTATCACTTTCCATACGGAACCAATTGAGGGCGGGTGGACCAAGCGAAGTTACGAGTTTCTCGCCGCGCGCACCGTTCCGCTCGGTTGATTACTGCGAAGCAAGCGCAAGCCAGCTCCTTTCTCGACCCGGCCGCAGCACGTGTGAGGCAATCCTGAGTGCAGATGGCTAGCGCATGCACAGAAATCTTGCTCCGTTGACGTCCTTGAAGAATTTCCTGGAATGAAGCGGTATTCCCGTTACTCGGCCTTTTTCAAGGAGCCCACGATTTCCTTGATGCCCTCGGCATTTGCGCGGAAGCCGGCTTTTGTGGAGATGAACTGGGCAAGGAGGAGTTCGTCGGTGTCGGGGAAGGAGATCATGATGGAGTTCACAAAAGAAGTGACCTCGCCCTGATCCGCACTATGGAGCTTGGCCTCGGCATTGATAGTGTAGAGGTTCATGTTGCCGTCCGGCACTCCACTCTCCTCCATTTTGTCGTATGTGATCTCGCCATCATACATCTTATCGAGGGGCTCCTTGATTTCCGCGATGGCAGCAGAACCTTCTTTTTTCGTGGCTTGGAGAGGCTTCAACGAGAACATTGTTTCCATGTCATCACCTGCAATCGCTTGCAAAATTCCATCGACCTCCTCGTGCTTCCAGTCGTCAGGAATTGACAGTGTGATGAGGGGCCCCTCTGAGGGGAACTCCACATCCTCGGCCGCAAGCGGCAGGGAGATACAGAGAGTGGCGAAGGCGAGGATCAGGGTGTTTTTCATTTGGTATGGGTGTGGTTGTGTTGGTTGAGATTTCATGGCGTGTAGCATTGATAGCGGACATCGTCAAGCAGCAGGAACTTCCCGTCGGTGGTGAGCCAATGCGTTGTGTTGAGCTTGAGGGCTGGAACTTTCAGGGGGAGCGGGTCGCTTTTGAGCGAGCAAGTGATCTTTCCACATCGTGGCCTCACCGTCATTCCCACTGCGCATGCAGCCGCCGAAGCGATAAAGCCGCAGCAGGTCAAACAACAGAGCATCTTCTCCGCCATGACGCGCAGTCCAAACATTCACGCGCCTTCAGCAGTTCAATCCCTCAGGCCCACTCCAAGCGGCACATGTAGACCAAGGCTCCGAGGAAAATGATCGCTCCCAGAGCGAAGAAGCCCCAGCGCACACGGCTTTTAAACACCAGGCCAAGACCGGCGAAGAAGAGGGAAAGAGTGTAGTAGACGCCATTGAGCGCGAACTTGTCCCCCACTGTGCCTGCATGCTGCCCTTCGGCAAAGAGTTCCTCAGCCTTCACCGTGTGCTTCACTTTTTCCTCATACATCCACTGGAAGTAGTCCTTGTTGAAGTTTTGCTTGCTGGCCTCAAAGATCACGTCCTCCGGCAGGTCCAGCAGTTCACCGTCTGCATCATACATTTTGCGCGGCTCCTGCGGCAGGCCCATGGCATCATACGCCTCGTCGCTATACTCACGGATCATCAGCTCGCTGATCTGATGCAGCAGAAATTCCCGCTCATCGCCTTTCGGCGTGTGCTTGGCCTGCGTCACCAGCTGGATCACCTGCAGTTTTACCAAGTTGTCAGAGGCGATTTTGGAATCCGCAAACGTTCCCGCATCCGCAGACTTCGTGGTGATGCGGGATGACATGCCAAAGCTCTCGATCGACTTCCCACTCCACAACCCGCCTTGATATCCGGCGATGGTGCCCATCGTGGCCCCCAGCCCCAGCAGAAGAGCCGCACACAGTTCAAACAGCTCCACCGAAGCCTTGCTCGCAGCATCCGCCGCCGCAGAAGATGGAGATTGCGTTACGGATGTTTCATTTCCAGTCGTTGCGTTAGGTTCCATAGGTGGACGCCTCCTACAAAAAAATCCTGTGGCGAAGCAACATTTTTTCTGTGAAATCGGTTAATCTGGCTGAAGGTGACAAACGCGCCGAGGCGCAGGGGTCAGCCGACATGAAAGCTTGATCCTTGCTGGCTCGGCGGGCGGATCGTTCTCTGGAAGTAGATAAAATGGATGTTGTAGGATGGTTGGCCTATGACATCACCAACAACTCCA
>JBIPMC010000104.1:0-6646 GCA_044369345.1 Terrimicrobiaceae bacterium | reverse complement strand
ATCCAAATCCTCAACCAACTCGACCTGCAAACTGCGGGCACGGCTGACAGAGAGGTAAGGATCGTAGGCGAGAACGCGCATGCCGAAAGCCATCGCGCGGCGGGCCAGTTCGGTGCCGATACGCCCCATTCCGAGAATGCCCAGGGTTTTATTGTAGAGTTCGACGCCTTCGAATTTTTTTCGGTCCCACTTGCCGGCCTTCATGGAAGCATCGGCTTGAGGGATGTTGCGGGCGACGCTGACGAGAAGCGAAAAGGCATGCTCGGCGGTTGAGATCGTATTTCCGCCAGGGGTGTTCATCACGATCACGCCACGGCGCGTGGCGGCATCCACATCCACATTATCCACGCCCACGCCGGCACGGCCGACGACACGAAGGTTCGTGGCCGCCTCGAGGACGGCTGCAGTGACTTTTGTCTGGCTGCGGACAACGAGAGCGGAAAATTCGGGAATGATTTTTATGAGTTCGGCTTCGGGCAGGCCGGTGTTCACAACAACCTCGAGGGCGCCTCCATTGGCGAGTTCATCAACGCCGCGTTGGGAAACAGGATCGGCCACAAGGACCTTGGGTTTGGAAGAAGACATTTTAGGAATGAGATGATGCGATTTGTTTAAAAAATGGCAGTGTTTGTGGGCTGCCTGAGTTTTTATTTAAGGGGAACAGCGGCTCACGGAAATCAATTTTTATGAAATGGTCGTATCGCATCACGCGGATCGCGGGGATCGATGTGAGGGTTCACATCACCTTCCTGCTGCTGCCGCTGTATTTCGGCTGGGTCGAGTGGCAGAAAGGCGGCCCTGCCGAGGCCGCGCGGGCTGTGCTTTTCATTCTTCTGCTTTTCTTCTGCGTGCTGCTCCATGAATTCGGCCATGCGCTCGCCGGTCGGCATTACGGAGTGCCAACGCCGGACATCACACTCCTGCCAATCGGCGGGGTGGCACGCATGCTGGCGATTCCCGACAAACCTTCGGAAGAATTCGTAATTGCTGTGGCGGGGCCCGCAGTGAATGTAGGCATTGCGGCAGTGCTAGCCCCGGTATTGTGGATGACAGGCGGGATTTTTAGCGGTCCGGCGGGAGAATTTCGCGAAATCCTGGGCAACTTGCTTTTGGTGAATCTCGGTCTGCTGGTTTTCAACATGGTTCCGGCCTTCCCAATGGACGGTGGCCGGGTTTTCCGCTCACTTCTGGCCATGAAGATCCAATGGACAAAAGCCACACGGATTGCGGGACGGACCGGGCAGGTCTTTGCGGGCTTGTTTTGCTTGTGGGGATTCTTGGAGGGAAACCCGATGCTCATTTTGATCGGATTTTTTGTCTTCAGCGGCGCACAGGAGGAAATCCAATTCGCCAACTACCGCAATGAACTCGAGCGCCAGCCCCCAGCCCTCCCCCCGGAGGATTGGTTCGAGCGACGGATGTAGGTTTTATTTTGAAGAAACGGTATAAGGAATGATCTTCCCTCGAAAAAGCGTGGATGGGCTTTTTGGTTATTCAGATTTATGGCTTTGGGGGGATTTGCAGTTGCTCCCGCGCCCTCTAAATAGTCGGTTCTTAAAAACGATTTATCCCGTTTATGGTTAATCTGCTAGGCACGATTCTTGATGTGTTGGATTGCAGGCAAAACCTGCCGGTTTATTTAAAATCACTGCAATCCGCGTCAATGAAACCCACTTCTTCGGATACCGCTCAAACATCCTTTTTGCTTCCCGATTTGGAAAAACAGCTCGATCCGCGCCGTCTGCTTTACCGCTTGGCACAGGCCATCGATTGGAAGGGTTTTGTCGAGGGAAGACGCACTGTGGCACAACCGAGATCGTGACACCCGGGAGGCCGAAAAAGAACGCCACCGCTTATGAGAAACGAAAAGCGAAAGCGCGATTTCGGAGACGGGCAGCGATTGAGCCACGAATCGGGCATCTGAAAAGCGACTTTCGATTGGGGCGCAACTTCCTCAAAGGGCAAGTCGGTGACGCCATCAACCTGCTACTGGCCGCAGCGGCCTCGAACCTGAGCCTCTGGATGAGGCAGGTTCTTTTTGCGCTCGTCTCAGCAATCCAAAATGGGGCGCAAGAAGGGCCTTTTTTCCGAGCTCCCCTTCCCTCATAGGGTTTTTCAGGGCCGACTAGCTAGCACTAGAAGCGGGCTATGCTGTCGAAGCGTGTGAAGACGGCCGAAAAGCAGTCCTCTTTTCACCTACACAGCGAAGAGAGTATCGATGAAGCAGTCGCTGCGAGGGCCTCGCACGAAGTTTGACGCGAGCGCACAATCGTGTCACTTTTGTGTCATGGCAAAAACCGCGATCCTTCGTGCCCGAGTCGATTCCGAGAAAGTAACAGCAGCCGAGCAGGTTTTTTCGAAGCTGGGCATCTCCGTTGCCGATGCGATCAATCTTTTCTTGGGACAGGTCTGCATTCAAAAAGGAATCCCCTTCGCGCTCACCACCCGCCCGCATCTCGACCTCAGCAAGGCCACCCTTTCGGAAATCGAGGAGCGATATGCCGATCGAATCCCCAATCCGCAAACATCTGCCGCCCTGAGTGAAAAACCTTCGCAGCGATTTAAGACGGCCACGCAGGCTCTCCGCTCTCTCCAGAGCTAATGCGCGAAATCACATTCGCCAGCCAGTTCAAGCGGGATTACAAAAAACGCTCCCGCGAGAAAGGACTCGAAGCCTTGCTTGAACAAACGATTGAATGTCTCGTTGCAGGTGAAGCGCTCGAATTGAAGATGAGAGATCATCCTCTGAAAGGCGGTTACGCCGGTTGCCGAGAGTGCCATCTCAAACCGGACCTCCTCCTCATTTACATCCAAACACGTGATGAACTGCGATTGGTCCGTATCGGAAGCCACAGCGAGTTGTTTGCCTGAAGGCTTTTTGCAGGGCGGCATTGTCAGCGCTCCCGTTTATCCCAAAAACACTACACGAGTGGATTTTTGCAGACCCGAGAGTATGGCAGGCCTGCCTGACATCGAACGACATACGCTCACAGGCGAGACACATGCGCTCCGTGTGGTGAGCAGCCATGACGGCATGACCGCCGACTGGGTGCGCCTCCCGCACGAACTCCTCGCCAAAATCTCAACCCGCATCATCAACGAGGTCAAAGGCGCGAACCGCGTCTGCTACGACATCTCCAGCAAGCCACCCGCCACAATCGAGTGGGAGTGAGGTAGCCGCGCACGGCGCAGGCCAATAAACCGCCGGAGATTGGGTGTTTTCCCACGGAAGAAACAAACCCATTGGGCCCTTGGGTAAAGTGGACGACTTTTCTTGAGGAGGGAAATCTGGTGCTGCTGCCGACAATCAACAAAACGAGGGGCCTGCTTCTGCTGAGCTTCATCGGCGATGTAGATCCGCCGCAGATTCATCGTGAATTGGAAATTCTGCCTGGGCTTTTGGAGGATTTGCCTGCCGGGTTCATTTTGATCATAGATCTGGAGCGCATGGGTTCGATGCCCAAAGAGTGCGCGCACGAGATCGGGCAGTTGATGGAATTGTTCGACAAAAAAGGCGTCCGCCAAGTGATCCGGGTGATCCCGGACAAAAGCAAAGACATCGGTTTTCAAGTCCTCTACCACCTGCACTACAAAAAACCCCCGCCGCTGGTGATTTGTGAAAACATGAACGCCGCCTGCGAAGTCCTCGAATCGCTGGAACAGGAGCAAGAAAACTGAAACACCGGGCGGCTGGCCCATGAGGATTTCTTTGAGGAACGAACCCAAGCACAGAGGATACTCCGGAGGTAAAGTAAAGGCTACAAGTGGTTAAACTATGTTTTCAAGGGATTTCCGGAAGACAAAGTTCCTGCAGGAAAGCGTTGTGCTTGAGTTTAGCCGCTTGGATATCTTGCTCGATATCGACCAGCGTTTTACTCGTCGCCTCTAGGTCGATCTCCTCCTCACCCACCGCTGTGCTGATATAGCGGGAGATGTTCAGGTTGAAGTCGTTCTTCTCGATCTCGGCCATCTCCACGCGGCGGGAGTAGCGGGGCGCTTCCGTGCGGTTCTGGTAGGTCTCGATGATCCGTGCCTTGTTCTCCTCGCTGAGCGTGTTCTGGCGCTTGCCTTTCACGAAGTGCTCGGCGGCGTTGATGAAGAGCACGTCGTCCGGCTTCTTGCACTTCTTCAGCACGAGGATGCAGACGGGGATGCCGGTGGAGTAGAAGAGGTTCGCGGGCAGGCCGATCACGGTGTCAATGTGGCCGTCCTTGAGCAGCTTGGTGCGGATGCTTTCCTCAGCTCCGCCGCGGAAGAGTACGCCATGCGGCAGGATGATGGCCATCACGCCTTCGTCTTTGAGGTAGTGGAAGCCGTGCAATAGGAAGGCGAAGTCGGCGGCAGATTTGGGGGCGAGACCGTGGCTTTTGAAGCGCACATCGTCGGCCAGCGCGTCGGTGGGTTCCCAACGCAGGCTGAAGGGCGGATTGGCCACGATCGCATCGAAGCTCGGTTTCTTGGCCGGGTTCTGCTCCCGCATCATATCCCACTCGTTGAGCAGGGTATCCCCGTGGAAGATGTCGAACTCCGTGTCCTTCACCCCGTGCAGCAGCATGTTCATGCGGGCGAGGTTGTAGGTGGTGATGTTCTTCTCCTGGCCGAAAATTTTGCCGATGGTGCCACCCGCCTGGTTCACCTTCTTGCGGACGTTGAGGAGCAGGGAGCCGGAGCCGCAGGCGAAGTCCAGCACACTGTCCAGGCGTTTCTTGAGGCCGGTCTTCGGTTCCTGGCTGTCCAGCGTGACGATGGCGGAGAGGATATCGGACATCTGCTGCGGGGTGTAAAACTCGCCAGCCTTCTTGCCGGACCCGGCGGCAAACTGGCCGATCAAGTATTCATAGGCATCGCCCAGCGCGTCGATGTCCGTGGAGAACTCCGCCAGCCCTTCGGCGATCTTCTGGATGATGGTGCAGAGCTTGGCATTCCGGTCCGCATAGGTCTTGCCCAGTTTGGGGGAACTCAGGTCGATCTCGGAGAAGAGGCCCTGGAAGGTGCTCTCAAAGGATTCCGTCTCGATGTATTTGAAGCCCTCTTGCAGCGTGTTCAGCAGCTCCGCGTTCTGGGTGCGGGCCAGGTTGGCGATGCTGTTCCAGAGGTGCGCGGGTTGGATGACGTAATGCACCTTCCGCCGCATCTGCTTCTCGAACTCCGGGATGTCGTCCACGTTATTCGCATACCACAGCGCCAGCGGCACCTTGCGGGCATCTCCGCCCACATCGGGGTAATCCCGCCCCAGCTCCTTCTTCGCCGCCGTCTCGTAGTTGTCGGAGAGGTAGCGCAGGAAGAGGAAGGACAGCATGTAATCGCGGAAGTCGTCCGCATCCATGGCCCCACGCAGTTGGTCGGCGATGCTCCAAAGGGTATTGCCCAGTTGTTTTTGGTTGGTGTCGGTCATGCAGTGGGCCGGCTTGAAATGGATGAGAATGGAACTACCGAGGATTCCTCGGCACTTGGAGACAATATTCCAGCACTGATGCTTCTGCGGGTCATTTCTCGGGTGGTGGCTTCGGCAAACGTCCCGCCTGTTTTTCCAGCTTCTTTTCGTCAGCTTTCACACGGCGCTCCAGTTTCTTGATGTCTTCCTCGGGCGGCAGGGCTTCCGGTTTAATACCTCGTTGACCGAGCATCTGGCGCACGCTGGTGTTGTTCTGCACATGCTCCTTCGTGATGGCGGGTTCCCCGCGCAGGTTGGCCTGCTGCACATTGTGGTTGGTCATCTCCGTCGCCAGGTTCTTGGCAGCAATCGTCAGGCTCGGCAAAAAGTCGGCCAGTGGACGCGACTGGGTGATGCCGAATTTGTCCTTCATCGCCTGCGTGGTGTGACCTCCGAAGAGAGCGGCATCGCCTTTGGATCGGATGCGACCAAACCCCGCATCGTCCACGCCGCGCTCGAACATATTGTCGGAAAGGGCCTTCTCCGAAGCTCTCAGCTTGTCGCGGGCTTCCAACCGATGGAGCAAGCTCAGGTGTTCTTCGATCAACTCCAGTTTGCGCGTCTGAACAGCGAAGTAGCTTTGGGCAAAGGCAATCGGCTCTTTGCGTGGGTCGCCGTTCTGGGCGATCAGGTAGCACGCATAGCGAGTGAGCATGAAATCTTCGACCGGGCGCTTAGCACCGCTGCCCAGTTCGACCATTTTCGTGACGCCACGAAAATGGTGTTCAGCGTCGTAACCCGTTGTTTTACATGACTCTATGGCACGCTGTATTGGCGTTAGGAAGTTCTCCCAGCGGGCGTAGCCGAGGGGTTCCTGCAAATCCCGGGCGAACCAGAACTCCAGATCGGTCGCTTCCGGGTGAGTTTGGGCCAACGAATCGAACTGGCCCTGCATCTGAAGAATGAGTTCCTTGTTCATGAATCTATGCCGCGGTGTTGCGTGCCGTCCTGTGGTTGTCAGAGAGGTAGCGCAGGAAGAGGAAGGACAGCAGGGAGTCACGGAAATCGTCCGCATCCATGGCCCCGCGGAGTTGGTCGGCGATGCTCCAGAGGGTGTTGCCCAGTTGTTTTTGGTTGGTGTCAGTCATTTTTTCGGGCGGCGTTTGATTTTGGTTTCGAGTGCTTTGAGGTCGGCTTCGTCCTCTTGATCGGCTTTGATCGCTTCCTGCTTCTTGCGATCTTGGTCGAACTGGAGGTAAAGTTTCTCCGTGC
>JBIPMC010000103.1:0-6664 GCA_044369345.1 Terrimicrobiaceae bacterium | reverse complement strand
CGCTCGAGCAAGTGGATATGAGAAACGAAAAGCGAAAGCGCGATTTCGGAGATGGGCAGCGATTGAGCCACGAATCGGGCATCTGAAAAGCGACTTTCGATTGGGGCGCAACTTCCTCAAAGGCCAAGTCGGTGATGCGATCAACCTGCTACTGGCCGCAGCGGCCTCGAACCTGAGCCTCTGGATGAGGCAGGTTCTTTTTGCGCTCGTCTCAGCAATCCAAAATGGGGCGCAAGAGAGGCCTTTTTTCCGAGCTCCCCTTCCCTCATAGGGTTTTTCAGGGCCGACTAAAATACACGGGGCTTAAAAAGCGAGGAATGGGTTGCACTCGCAGCGTTCATGGACTAATGCCAATCACCTATGAACACTCCATTGTTCGCCCTCTCCATGCCGGGCTGGCCCGAAATCGTATTTATTCTTGTGATCGTCCTGCTGCTTTTCGGGGCAAAAAAACTTCCCGAACTTGCGCGTGGCATCGGCCAGAGCCTTGGGGAGTTCAAGCGCGCCCGCGACGAATTCGAGCGCGAGATTCACAAGACCGCTGCTCAAGTGGAAGTGAAGGAAGCTGCCGACAAGGAGCCTCACAAGCCGGCTTGAGTTTTTTTCTCATTCCTCCCTCGATGAGGTTTCGCGCCTGGTTGCTGGCGGTTTGGTTTTTCTGCATAGCCTCGGGGCAGGCCCGGGAAGTTGTTTTTGTTCATTACAACCTCGAAAACTACCTCCCCATGTCGCGCAAGGTGGGCAACCGGATGGTGCCTGACGCGCCAAAGCCGGAGAAGGAAGTGAGCGCGCTCATCGGTGCCATCAAGTCGCTGAAGCCCGACATCCTCGGAGTTGCCGAAATGGGTGATCAAAAAATGCTCGCCGATTTTCAGGAGCGGCTTCGCCAAGCCGGCTTGGATTTTCCGCACCTGGAGTGGGTGAGGGGAGAGGAAGGCAGCGAACGCCACCTCGCGCTCTTGAGCAAATTCCCGATCGTGGCCCGCGATTCCCAATCCGATCTTCCTGTGGAGCTGGATGGCCGTCGACACCGCATGGGCCGAGGCATCCTTGATGTGACCGTGAGGATCACGCCGGAATACCGGTTGCGCCTGATTGGTCTGCATCTTAAGTCCAAGCGCCCGGTGCCGATGTATGACCAGCAAAAATTCCGCGCCAAGGAGGCGGTGGTTGTTCGTTCGTATCTCGACAAAATCATTGCCGCCGCACCCAGGCAAAACCTCCTGCTCTACGGCGACCTCAACGACACCAAAAACGAATTCCCCATTCGCGAAATCCTCGGCGCGCCGAATTCTCCCTCAGGCTTGCGCGATCTTTATCTTCGCGACGGGGATGGACTCACTTGGACGCATTTCTGGGACAACGCCGATGTGTATTCGCGTATTGATTATCTGATGGCAAACCGAGGCCTCTGGCCCGAGATCATCGCGCGCCGGAGCGGCATTGGTAGTTCCCGCGACACCCGCGAGGCCAGCGATCACCGGCCGATTTACACCACCATCCACGCCGACGAATGAGGTTTTTCGCTCCACTCCTTCTTGTGGCGGGCTTGGCTTTGGCCACGCCGGATGACGACTGGAATGCGATTGTCGCGATGGATGCCGGTCCGGGTGCAAAGCCGAAAAATTTTCAAGAGGCCCGCGTGCTCGCCAAGGCCCACCTCGATCAACAGCAGAAATTGGTTTCCGGATTTTTGGAAAAAAATCCCACTGATCCGCGAAGTCACGAGGCTCGGATGCGCCTCGCCTCGCTGCTTGCCGCCTTCGGCAAGATGGATGGCAAACAATCTCGGGTTGACGAGGCCATGCGGTTGCTACAGGCACTCGAGCGGGAAAAATCCGCCCCCGCTGCGGTTCGTGCCGAGTCGGGGTTCCGCCGCGTTTCGCTTTTGATGCAGAGCCTGCAGGGGCAGGAAATTGAGCGCCGTCGTGACCTGATTGCCGCCGCGCGGAATTTCCAGGCCCGCTACCCCGCCGACCGTCGCGGGCCGCGTTTGCTCGTCGAGGTCGCCACGGTTTGCGACAACGCCCCGGCGCTAAAACGCGAGCTTTTGGATGAGGCCCGAAGGCTTTCCACAGAACCAGCCCTCAATCAACGCATCGCCGATGACCTCAAGCGCCTTGAGCTTTTGGATAAGCCGCTGAAGCTCGAATTTGCCACGATCCAAGGCCGGACCTTCCATCTCGACTCGATGCGCGGCCGGATCGTCCTGCTCGTTTTCTGGTCCAGCGACTCCCTGCCGAGCTTGCTTTGGATCGAAGGATTCCGCCACGCGCTCGCCAAGTTGCCCGCCGACAAGCTCGCCATTGCCACTGTTTGCCTCGACCAAAACAAAACCCCGGCCGCGGAGGTCATGGGAGGCCTTGGCATTTCCTCGTGGCCCACCGCTTGCGATGGCGAGGGGTGGAGAAGCCCGCTCGTCCGCGATTTCGGCATCAATGCCCTCCCGACCGTCTTCCTTTTTGACCAAAAAGGCACCCTTCGCGCGATCAATGTCCGAAATAGCTACGAGTCTTGGATTCGTAAGCTGCTCATCGAAAAGTGATATTAATACATTCCAAGCTTTTTTCCAGAGGGGCTGGGCCTCTTTTGTGGCTGGCACAAGTTTTGCTTTGTAATGCTCCACATGAACACTCTTGCCGCCCTTGAACATTATAATTCCCTCTGCGACGAATTGGATCTCTTCATGAATGAAGAAAATTCCCACCTCCGATTCAATGGTTCGGACACAAATCAAATGGTCGATCGCAAGCGTGGCATTCTGGAAAAGCTCGAGGGCGCGCTGCAGATGCTCCGCATGGCGGGACCGGTTCGCACCACCGAGCACGCCGCCTCTTGCGAAATCCGCAAGCGCGTGATGGGAAAAATCCTGAAACTTCTCCTGCTCAGCCGCGAGAGCGAGCAACTGCTTCTCAAAAACTCCCTCCGAACGGCTCCCTACATGGAGGCTCCGAAAGCCAGCCCAGCCCGACTCGCAAGCACTTACAAAACCCGGAAAACCCCGGCGAAGGGTACATCCCAAGCGGAAGGCTCTTGGGCTGTTTGGTAAATCCCGCGGCCTTGCGGCAGCGGCAGTTTGTGGTTTAATCCGCGAGTCCCATGGCTCAAAAAGCACTCCCGATCACACCCGGCCAGAAATACAAATTCGTTGTTAAATCGGCCGAGGAAGCCGCATCGATTATACGGGACAAGCTCGGTGAAATGGCGCAGGTCATCTCCGTCCGCCAAGTCGAAGGCGAAGGGTTGGCGCGTTTTCTGCAATCCCCGAAACTTGAAATCATCGCGCAGATTCCTCCTGCGCCCGCTGATTCGCCCGAGCCCAAAGAACTTGCAGCTACATTGCCGGAGCCAGCCGAGCCCGAGGAGGAGTCTGAAACTCCGCAGCGACGCAAACCCTCCCGCGCCCGCAAGCCCCGCCCTGCCGCCGCTTCGACGGAACCCCGCCGCGAGGAAACCGATTATGTTTCGGAAACACTCGTCCGGGCGATGTTCAACCACCTCCCGACCGGCCGCCTCTGGACAATTTTGTCGAAGGCCGGCATCCCGACGGAATTTCTTGCCCAAATCGGCGAGCAACCCGAGACGCGTGGGCTGAACGACCAACCGCTCCAGACTGCCATTTCGCGCTTTGCTCTCCTCATGCGAGACCGCGCGCCGGGCCGTTCGCTGGCTCTCACGAACCGCGTCGCGTTTTTCGGTTCGCCCGGGTCGGGCTCGACCACCGCGCTCTGCAAGCAACTTTCCGGCGATGTTTTTCTGCGCGGGCGGCAGGCCTGCGTGATGAAACTCGAGGCCGATGAGCCGAATTCGAGCGAGGATTTGGCGATGTTTTGCGAGGCGCTAGGCGTGCCGCTGCTGCGCACGACCTCCGAACTCCGCAAAATCCCCGAGGATGCCGCCGTGTATTTCGACCTGCCGGGCATGCCACTCACTGGAAAAAATATCCGCCACCTGCAGAAAATTTTCGACGAGCTGGGGATCGAGTCCCGCGTGCTGGTGGTGAATGCCGCCTACGAGCGCCAACTCATCCAAGACGCCTACACCCGCGCGAGCGCGATCGGGGCAACCCATGTCGTCTTCACGCATGTGGATGAGATTCCGCGCTGCGGGAAACTTTGGGAGTTTGTGCTTGATGACGGCCTCGTGCCGCTCTTTGCCAGCACGGGTCAGAATATCGCCAGCGATTTCGACCGCCATGTGATCGATTTGCTGGTGCGGAGGACGCTCTCGGCGGGCGACGAATAAGGGAGGCGAGGGGACGATGATTTTAAAAACGATTCGGAATGTCTTTACGGTTCTAGCGGCCCTGATTCTCGGGGGCTGCAACGAACCGGATCAAGTCATCGGGCCGAAAGTCGAAACTAAGCAGGCCACATCGCCCACGCCGCCCCAGGTTTTGAATGTGGGTGTGTTTTTGCCCCTCGAAGGGCCAGTGGCGGCCAGCGGGGACTCCATGCTCAACGGCATGATCCTCGCCGCCGAGCAGGCCAACGCCGCCGGCGGAGTGCTCGGTCATGCCGTGCGACTTGTGGTGCGTGATACAAAATCCCGGCCCGACCGCGTGGAGAAAGCGGTTCGCGATCTCATCACCGAAGATAAGGTGGCGAGCGTGATCGGAGGGCTTTCAGGGAGTGGCGTGGATGCTTCCTCCGTGGCCGAGGAATTGCAGGTGCCGTTGATCGTGCCGGGATCGACCATGCCGGGGGTGCAGTCGAACGAGCCTTGGACGATTCGTTTTTGTTACTCGGATTTTCTCTCCGGCCGAGTGATGGCGAAATTTGCTGGTTCACTTGAGGCCGATCATGCCGTGGTGCTCTACGATCCGGGCAGCGATTATGCGAAGGCGCTCGCGCTGGCGTTCGGAAAGGCTTTCAAGAGCAAGCGAGGTCACAAAATCGTCGGCGAGCCTTTCCATGCGGGAACCACCGAATTCGCCGAGCACATCCAGGAAATCAAAAAGATCAACCCCGATGTGGTTTATCTTCCCGCCGATGCGAGCCTCGCCGCCGCGATCCTTGTCCAAGCTCGCGCTGAAGGTTTGGAAATTCCGTTCCTCGGCACCGCAACTTGGGACTGCGAGGAATTCCTGCAAGAAGCCGGCGAGGCCGCGAGAAACTGCTACTTGCCAGGCCGCTATGTGCCGAGCGGCGAGTCCGAAACCGCACGAGCCTTTTTGGGAAAATTTCTGAACAAATATAAAAAAGCCCCCACGGCCATGGCGGCGCTGGGCTACGACTCGCTTCGTGTATTTCTTGAGGCTTACAAAAACGCCAAAGGCCAAACCGGCGAACCGCTGCGCGATGCGCTTCAGACCACAACGAGTTTCGAGGGGGCCACGGGACCGATCACTGTTGATCCAGTGCTTTCGGTCTCCAAGGCCATTCCCATTTTGAAGGTAAAGGACGGCGAGTTTGCGTTTGTCGAAACGCTCGAGCCCTAGCGCCCTCTTTTTCCTTGGAGGCCGGGACTCTGGTTTTTAAAGTGTTCCTCCTTATGAAACCAGCCATTCGCGTAGCCGTGACCGGTGCCGCCGGTCAAATCAACTACTCCCTCCTGCCCCGCATCGCCTCCGGCGCCATGTTCGGCCCCGATCAACCGGTGATTTTCCAACTCCTCGAAGTTCCGGTGGAAAAAGCCATGAAAGCCCTCGAGGGCGTGGCGATGGAACTCGACGACTGCGCCTTCCCGCTCTTGCAAGGCATGGTTCTCACAGACGACGCGAAGGTCGGTTTCAAGGATGCCAATTGGTGCCTGCTGGTCGGCGCCAAGCCGCGCGGCCCCGGGATGGAGCGCGCCGACCTGCTTAAAGACAACGGAAAAATTTTTACCACCCAAGGCCGCATCATTGATGAAGTCGCCGCTGACAACGCCCGCGTGGCCGTGGTGGGAAATCCCGCCAATACCAATTGCATGATCGCAGCCAGCATGGCGCGCCGCCTTACACCGGATCGTTTCACCGCGATGGTCCGCCTCGACCAAAACCGCGCCCAGACCATGCTCGCCAAGAAAACCGGCGTCGCGACCACGGATGTCTCCGACATCTTCATCTTCGGCAACCACAGCCCGACCATGTTCCCGGCTTTCACCCACGCCAAAATCAAGGGCCAAGCCGCCGAGCAAGTGGTCAACGACCGCGCTTGGCTCGAAGGCGAATTTTGCGAGAAAGTCGGCAAGCGCGGAGCGGCGATCATCGCTGCCCGTGGCGCTTCGTCGGCCACTTCCGCCGCGAACGCTCTCATCGACCATGTCCGCGACCTCGTCACTCCCGGCAAAATCCACTCGGTCGCTGTGAAATCCGAGGGCCGCTACGGCTTCGATCCGAATGTCTGGGCCGGCATGCCGGTCAAAACCACTTCTCCGGGCGCCTACGAGGTCATCACCGGCATGGAGATGGACGATTTCGCGAAGTCGAAGATCGCAGCGACTAACAAGGAACTTGTCGAAGAGCGCTCCTTCGTCGCCGAGATGCTGGGCTGAGAAAGCCTAGAGCTCCTTTTCAAGCCGCTCGCCGAGCCATTGCTTGATCATGCTCTGGTAGTTCAAATACCGGGAGCGGGCGACGCGCTTGATGCGCGCGAGCATTCTTGGGTCGAAGCGCAGCGTCACCGTCATCGACTCGCGGTTGTCGGTCTTCAGGATCGAGGAAATCATCAACCGCGGGTCG
>JBIPMC010000102.1:0-6689 GCA_044369345.1 Terrimicrobiaceae bacterium | reverse complement strand
GTGGTGGCGGCGGCTCCTGCCGTTCAACCCGTCCCCGTGGTGGCGGCGGCTCCAGCCGTTCATCCCGTCTCCGTGGTGGCGGCGGCTCCTGCCGTTCAACCCGTCTCCGTGGTGGCGGCGGCTCCAGCCGTTCAGCCCGTCTCCGTGGTGGCGGCGGCTCCAGCCGTTCAGCCCGTCTCCGTGGTGGCGGCGGTTCAGGCTCCAGCCTCCTCGCCGATTCGCGTGGCGGCGACTCCTGCCGCTCAGCCCATCTCCGTGGTGGCTGCGGTTCAGGCTCCAGTCCGTGTTGCAGCGGCTCCCGTTGTTCAACCAATCACGGTGGTTGCGGCGGTTGCCGAGCCTGTCCGTTTGACGGTGACTGCAATTATAGAAGACTAAACCCCTACCGATAATCCCAACCCCACTAAAAAATGAAAAAAACAATTATCATCTTCTTGGCCACGGCTTCGTTTTTGACTCTTGCTTTTTGCGCGTGGTTTTTCGGGATCAACCAAGGTTCGGCCGATTCCAATCCATTAGCCAATGCTACTCTCGCAACGCCTCCACCGGCACATAATCCCCCCACGGAGGAGGACAGGGCCAAGTCGCTGGCTTTGCAGGTAGACGTCGTCTCGGTTGGCGACCAATCCATCACCGTTCTTATCGAAGAAGCTCAGGTGACTCTACCAATCGATCAATGGACCTCGCTCGTGGCCCTCAACAGCATCAAGGACATCAAGCCCAATGCTACAATCGGCATCCGCCTCACTGAGGACAAAAAAAGGGTGCTGGTTTTGAACGGGGCTGGGATGAAATAAGGGCGCTTTCCGATCAGGTGCCGCAGTAGGTTTGATAGGGTTCTGCCCCCTCGGATGCAAGCTCGCGGAATCCAGATTTTTCGGGCGAGTCCTCGAAAGGATTTTCTAAAACTTCAAGAAGTTGACACATCGGAGCCAGGTCGTTGCGCTCTGCGGCGGCGCTGAGGATCTCCTCGACGCGGTGGTTTCTTGGAATGACCGCCGGATTTTTGGAGTTCATCAGGGCCAGAACCTCGCTCTCTGCGCGGCCCTGCCTTTCGAGCCGTGAGAGCCATTTGGCATGCCATTCGACAAAGTCTCCCTCGCCGGGCGTCGCTGGATTCAGGTCTCGGAAAGTGTTCGTGAAATCGCGGCGCTCGCGAGCCATCCACGCGAGGAGTTCCCGCACCAGATGGAGGTCGGCTGGCTCGGAGTCGAACAAGCCCAATTTCTGGCGCATGCCGCCGAGCCAATACGACTCGAAGCGCTCCGCGAAAATGCCGAGGATTTCCTTGGCGATCTCGACGCCACTCGTTGCGTCGTCATCGAGCAATGGAACGAAAGTCTCGGCCAACCGCGCGAGGTTCCAATGCGCGATGCGGGCTTGGTTTCCGTAGGCATAGCGGCCTTGGCGGTCGATGGAGCTGAAGACCGTCTCGGGATCGTAGGTGTCCATGAACGCGCAAGGACCGAAGTCGATCGTCTCGCCAGAGAGCGCCATGTTGTCGGTGTTCATCACGCCATGGATGAAACCTGCGAGCATCCAGCGCGCGATCAGCGCGGCTTGGCGGTCGATCACCGCTTCGAGCAAGGCCCGGTGCGGCTCGGCGGTGCCCGTGAGTTCGGGATAGTGGCGTAGTCGGGTGTGGTCTGAGAGCGCGCGCAAGGCCTCCACATTTTTCGTCGCCGCCAAATACTCGAAAGTCCCGACGCGGATGTGGCTGGCGGCGATGCGAGTCAGCACCGCGCCGGGCAAGGCGGTGTCGCGATAAACCGCCTCGCCGGTTGAAACAACGGCGAGACTGCGCGTGGTGGGAATCCCCAGTGCGTGCATGGCCTCGCTTATGATGTATTCGCGAAGCATCGGGCCTAGCGCGGCGCGGCCGTCACCCCGGCGTGAAAAGGGGGTCCGCCCTGAGCCTTTCAATTGCACATCGAGCCGAGCGCCGGCAGGCGTCAAATGCTCCCCGAGCAAAATGGCGCGACCATCCCCGAGCATCGTGAAATGCCCATACTGGTGCCCCGCGTAGGCCAGCGCGATCGGCTCCGCGCCAGGCGGAATCGCATTCCCCGCGAAAACCTCGGCGTCGATGGCTTCGGCATCCAAGCCCATCGACGCGGCGAGCTTTTGGTTGCAAATCACCAGCGTCGGCTTGGCCACGGGAACGGGATTTTGCCGCGCGAAAAGAACCTTGGGCAGACGCGAGTAGGAATTATCAAACCGCCAGCCGGACTGTGTTGAAGCGCTCAAGGAATGATCCATCGGAGGTTGCGGAATTTCGGCACGGACGGGGTGGGCTTTCCCGTTCCTTCCCCAAAGGCGAGGATTTGGGCGGCGGTGAAATCCGCGAGCGCTTCGCCTTTTTTGTTTTTGAAGTCGGCCGGCGCGAAGACGAGTTCCTGCCAGTCGGCGGCGGCCGGGATGGATTTCGCAGCCGAGTGGTCTCCGAGGGAGATTTCGAGATTGAGCAGGTCTGCGGCCAAAACCGCGATGCCGAGCTTGGCTCCAGCGGGAGCGCGCCACTGGGGCTCGTTGATCCGGTGCGTCAAGCGGCCCCAGTGATTTGGTTTGTAGGTGAACCAATCGCTGTTGAGTTCGCCTTGGAAACTCTCGATCAGCGAGGTCGGCGGGAAAGAGGGTTTCACTCCGGCAGCCTTCAATTCCTCGGTTTCGGCGGCGATCAAGCGCGACGAGATGGTGAAGCGGTCAGCCGTGTAGTCGCCATAGTAAAATCCGGCTCCCGAGACTGGAGCCTCGAGTTGGTAAGTGACATTCGCGAAAGCCCAAACCGGCCTGTCGGCATCGGCCAGTGGGAGTTTAGCGACCCAGACTTGCCCGGATTTTTTCGCGGTGGCGTGACGCCAGAAATGCGCGGGGCGGGGCAGGCTTTTTGATCGGAGTTTGGATCGGGGAATGGCCTGCTGGGTGTAGTAAAAATCCACCCGCAGAGGTTCGCGTGCGGGATCGGGGCGCGCCGTGGCGATCGGGATGCCATCCAAGGTTTTCCATTGAACCGCCATCGCGGGAGTCGCCGGGATTTTGAAGCTGCCCTTCAAGTGCTCGTCGAAGAAAAGCTGCGTGGCGACTTCGAATTCCGGCGTGTCCTGATGGTTGTGGTGCGGCGAGCTGGCGATGCGCCAGGCGGGATTTTTTACGAGGTCAATGGCGGGCGGCAGGTCTTCGATGCGGGCGTTGAAATCATTCGAAGGCATCAAAAAAAGGACCGGGCAGGTGATGTGCGAGAGATTCGCAGCGTCGGAGACCGAGGCTTGGTTCACGGCGCTATCGATAAACCAGTAGCTGATCCCGCCGCAGGATGGCACGGCGGCTTTCACGCGCGAGTCGGTGCCGGCGAGGGCCACGGTTTGCTGACCGCCCATCGAGTGCCCGTAGACGCCGAGTCGCGCGGGATCGACTTCGGGTTGTTGCTCGAGAAACGACAGCGCGCGCCGGGCCCCGAGAGCCCAGAAAAACCACGGGCTGTTGCGCGGCGAATCCACGGCGTCGAGCGTCCACGGCGTCGAGCGTCCACGGCGTCGAGCGTCCAGGGCGTCGGCTTGCTGGAGGCGAACTTGGTTTCCTTGTTCCGGCAAGGATCGTGATAGGCATCGAGCGCGCCCCAGTCTGTGGTAACGCGGTAGTTCGGGTTCCCCGTCTTGCCCTTGTGGAAAAGTTTCACGCCCTCGTGATTCACCGTGTAGGGGCCGGCGGCGATGCGGCCCGCCCAGGCGAGCGAGAGCGTGGCGTAGCCGCGTTTGGCATTCGTGAAAACAGCCTTCTCGCTGGCGCTCTGCCCACCACCGTGGATTTGCACGAGGCAAGGGAGGTTTTTGGCGTCTTTAGGAAATCCATAAATCCCCGCGAGCATCGATTTTTTGCCTTTGAAAATGCCGACGCGAAAACGCACGACCCGCATGACAACACCGTCCTTTTCCCATTCCTGGAGCACCTCGACATCGAGCGGTTCCTCGCGCGGATCGAAGCCCACCCAAAGTTCGTCGAAATTTTTCGGAGCGATGCCATCGACGAGAGGGGGGAGGGTTTCCTCCTGGGCAGAGGCGGCAACGGCCAAGGTCGCAGCGGAGGCAATCGTGCGCATAAGGGAACGGAAGTGCATCTTCAGAGCTCGCCACTAAAACCCCGCCCGACCGCGAGTCAAATCCAAAGCCCGACGGCGCTCCGAGCGTTTGACTTGAATCCACGCCGAACTAAAGTGCCGAGCATCGCATGAGTCAGAAAAATCGCCATGTTCTCTTTGTTTGCACCGGCAATGTGTGCCGGAGCCCGATGGCGGAGGCTCTGTTTCGCAAGCTTGCCGCCGACTCGCGCGACATCACCACCGAGTCCGCTGGACTTAGCGCGGGGAAAGGCCAGCCCGCCAGCCGCGACGCCGTCGATGTCCTCGCCGCCGAGGGGGTGGAACTTACGAAATTCCGCAGCCAGCCGGTAACCGAGGAACTCCTCGAAAAGGCCACGCACATTTTTGTGATGACGGAAGACCACCGCCGGCTCCTCGATTTGTTTTTCCCCGAATTCATCCACAAGGTCCGCCTGCTGCGTTTCGAAGAAAAAGGCTGCCCCGATGTGCCGGATCCCATCGGACAAGGCCGCGCGGTCTACGCCGAATGCAAGCGCAGCATCCAAAAGGCCCTCCCCTCCGTGATGCGAATCATTAACCAAAATCCCATGCCATCCACACTCGATGCCCTCCCTGCCAACTCCGCCCTCGCCGAAACCGACCCCGAGATCGCCGCCGCGATTGAGAAAGAGCACCGCCGCCAGTTCGAGCATATCGAGCTGATTGCGAGCGAGAATTTCACCAGTCGCGCCGTGATGGAGGCCCAGGGTTCCTGCCTTACCAACAAATACGCCGAGGGCTACCCCGGCAAACGCTGGTACGGCGGTTGCGAGTATGTGGACATCGTGGAAACGCTGGCCATCGACCGCGCGAAGAAGCTCTTCGGCGCTGAGCACGCGAATGTCCAACCCCATAGCGGCAGCCAAGCGAACATGGCCGTTTATTTCAGCGTCCTGACGCCCGGCGACAAAATCCTCACGATGGACCTCGCCCACGGCGGCCATCTCACCCACGGCCACAAGGCAAATTTTTCGGGCAAGCTGTATGAGGTTTCCCACTACGGCGTGAGCCGCGATACTGAAACGATTGACTACGATGCGCTTGTTCGCCAAGCCGCCGAGTTCCGCCCGAAAATGATCACCGCCGGCGCCTCGGCTTACCCGCGCATCATCAACTTCCAGCGTATGCGCGAGATAGCCGATTCCGTTGGTGCCTACCTTTTCGTGGACATGGCTCACATCTCGGGTCTTGTTGCCGGCGGCGTGCACCCCTCGCCTTTCCCTCACGCGGATTTCGTCACGACGACCACTCACAAAAGCCTGCGCGGCCCCCGCTCCGGCCTTGTCATGTGCAAAGAGGAATTTGCCAAAAAAGTCGATGCCCAGACTTTCCCGGGAGTCCAAGGCGGCCCGCTCATGCATGTCATCGCCGCAAAAGCCGTGTGCTTCCGCGAGGCGCTGCAACCCGATTTCAAAGATTACGCCCGCCAAGTCGTGAACAATGCCAAGGCCCTCGCCGCTCGCCTCTCCAAGGTCGGCCACCGTATCGTCTCCGGCGGCACCGACAACCATGTCATGCTTGTCGATCTCCGCCCGGCCGGCATCACCGGCGCCGAGGCCTCTGCCGTTTTGGACAAAGCCGCCATTACGGTGAACAAGAATGCGATCCCCTTCGACACCGAATCGATCATGAAAACCGGCGGCATCCGCATCGGCACCCCGGCCATGACCACGCGAGGTCTGCGCGAGGACGACATGATGCAGGTGGCCGATTTCATCGACAGCGCCTTGAAGAAACGCCACGACGAAGCCGCCCTCTCTGCCTTGCGCACTGAAGTCCTCGCTTTCACCTCGCGTTTCCCACTGCCCTAAATTTTAAGGGCCGATTTTCATTCCCATTCCGGATTCACCTTGGTTGAATCCGCCACCCTTTCCGGGCCTGCCGGGAACCGGGTGCAGTTAGTCGAATCCTAACCAAACAAAACCATGACACGACAAAACCACTCCCTGCTGAGAAAATTGACCTCTCGATTCCTATCGCTGGCTCTGATCCCCTTTGTTGCCTTGAACGCCCGCGCGGAAGACGGCGATCTGGACGGTCAACCTCAACAGCTCGCCAGTTTTTCCCAAGACTATAAACAAATCGTTGTTAAGTCCCCCGGTGTGCAGGATTTTCATTTTGGCACGGCCGTCCGAGTGCTCGTTGATGGCCAGCACATGAGCATCTCCAGCGATCTGGACGAAGTTCAATCCGTGAGCGAGTGGCGCGATCTCGAGACCCCGATGGGCACCGCCATGGCCCAATCGGTGACTTACCAAAAATCAGGTGGAGAGTTTGCTTACACAATTACGCTGAAGCTTTTGAAAGACAGCCAATCGATCGCACTCGAGGGGGTTTTCCACAACCGAAGCGCGAAAAATGTGAATCTGAACTACATCGAGCTACTCAGCACCTACTCAGGCGGGCGTTTCGTCCTCGACTCCGCAGATCAATGGCTTGTTACCCCGTTGATGGAGGATAAGCCGGTCGAGCGCTTGAATTCTCTCCAGGCCACCTTCCGGGAAGCGGTGATGCTGTATAAAAAGGGCGTTGGTTTTTTGATTGGACCTACCGG
>JBIPMC010000452.1:0-6697 GCA_044369345.1 Terrimicrobiaceae bacterium | reverse complement strand
GCTGCTCGGCATCTGGCTGGCGCACCTCATCTGACCCGACTCTTTTCACTCCCGCGAACCGGGCGGCACCGTGCCGCTCGGTTTGTTTTTGTCCTCCCCATAAAACGCACTGCGCTCCCGACATCGGAACGCCGATGCAGGGCAGACCATGGGTTTCGAAGATGTGCTGAAGGTCGTCTCGGTCGTGCTGATTCCCTCGATCGGCGCGGTTGTCTGGCTGCTCCGCGAGGTCTACGGCCTCCGCGGCGACCTGAAGGAGTTGCAGATGGAGATCAAGAAGGAGCGCGAGGGCAACACGGCCCGCCTCGGGCAGCTGGAACGATCGGTCGAGCGTCTGGCGGATTCGGTAACCCAGTTGACGCTTATCATGGCTCGGGCAGGGATCGACGGCGAGACACCCAAGCGGGGAGCGGCAAACCATGGCTGACGCGTACGAGATGCGGCTGCGGCAGGGATCGACCGAGGTGGTCGCGTTCACCTTCACGGGCCTGGACCTGACCGGCTTCGGCGCGCGGATGAAGGGCAAGCGCCGACACACGGACACCTCTGCGACCTTCGACCTGACGAGCGCCGGCGGACAACTGGCCGTGACCCCAGGCACGAACTCGGTCGTGACGGCCACCTTCCCCGCGACGACGACAGCGGCGCTCGACGCGCCGGCTACGGGCGTCTGGGATCTCGAGTGCTTCAACACGACCACGGGCGTCGTGTACCGCGATGTGCAGGGCGTGTACCTCGTCGACGCGGAGGTGACGAAGTGAGTCAGTCCGTCACCGTCACGCCGACCGTGCAGTCGGTTTCCATCGCTAGCGGCATCCCGCAGCAGGCGATCGACCCGACGCGGGAGATGCTTCTCTACAGCGACTTCGTGGCGGATATCTCTCCGTTCGGCTCGTCCCTGGGTTCGACCGCGAATCCCTCGAGCGCAAGCATCACCTTCGATAACAGCGTCGCAAGCAGCACATTCGGATACGCGAACATCGCGGTAAACGGAACGCAGACTGCGCGAGGCGGAATCTTCGCTGCGTTTGGGACGACCACCGATATCCAGAGGCGAACGCTCGTCGGATACGGCGGGTTCGACTTCTCCGCTCGAGTGCAGTTCAACCAGGCGTCGGCGACGACGCAGCGAGTCATCGTGGGCCTCGGTCTCTCTCATGCGCCGGTAGGTTCGACCATGCTCCAGCATGGCGCGGCGTTCATCGCCTACGGGAATAGCGGAAACTGGATCGCCACGACCGCATCCGACAATGTGTTGTCGGAGGTCGACACGGGTATCGCCTGCCTCAACTGGGTCAGCCTGCGGATCACGGTCAACGCAGCCGGCACCGAATACAAGTTCTATGCGAACGGGACGCTCATCCGCACGGTGACGGGCAACCCGTTTGACCCGTCGATCTCGCTTGCCTGGGGCGTCGAGGGACGCGACAAGGCAAGCGGCGGAACGGGGACTACCTTGCAGGTTCTCGTGGACTACATGGCGCTCCGATACACGATCAACAGGTGAACAATGCTCGGTTTCAAGCAGATCAACACCGTCGCCACCGTCACCAGATTGAGCACCGATTCGACCATCGGAGAGGTCGATGTGCAGTTCAGCATCGCAGGCGAGGCCCAGTTGTTCATCTACGCAGTCAACGCGAAGGACGCGGGCGATGCACTCGCTGCGGGAAACTACTTCCGCGCGCCGACACCGCAGAAGTGGAGTTGGACCGTGAACCCCTACTTCGTATGGGTCGCCTCGCTCACGGTTTCTGGAACCGTCTTCTACCGATGGGAGTAACACCATGCCACAGATGAAGCAGATCGCAACCAGCACGACATTCCAGAGATTCACCACAGACACGACGATCGGGTACAAGCCCTGCCTCTTCTCCTCGGCCACGGCAATCTCGTACTTCGTGCTCGATGCGGCAGACGCAACCGCTGCAGGTACCGCGTACTCGGCCGGCAACACATTCTCCGTACCCATCACGCAGATTTGGGAGTGGTATATCGACCCGTCTAGGCTCTGGGTCGCCACCTCTGCGGGAACCGGTGTCGCCTCCATCCTCATCAAGGACTGACCCATGAACGAATCCAAACCAGGCTACAAGACGACCGAGTTCTGGCTGTCCTTCGCCGCGCTCGTCGTCGGCGCTTCGTTCGCCTCGGGCGTGTTCCCGACCGAATCGACCGGCGAGAAGCTGCTCGGCCTCGCGGCAACCGTGCTGACCGCGCTCGGATACACCGTATCCCGGACCATGGTCAAGCGATGAACTCTCCCGCGGAGCGGTGGCTTGAAGCAGGGACGACCCATTCGCGCACGATGTCCTCGGTGGAGGACCGCGTGGAGCGGATGCGGATGCTCGCCACCGCTCCGCTCTTCTCGCTCTGGCGCGAGGTTCGGATGGAACTCGAGGAAGCGGCGACGGAGATCGAGCAGCTGCGGCAGCGCGTAAGGGATCTCGAGGATGACGGAGCCTGACCAATGCTTGAACGGATCGTCGCGCGCATCGCGCTCGGCCTCTTCCAGTGGCTCGATGGACGCATCGAGCGCGGCAGCGTCGCCGTGGACGCGGAGCGCGACCGCGCTCTCCTGCGCCGCGGTGCTGGCCGTGTGCGCGACTGGATGCGCGCGGACGGTCTTCGTCAGCGAGTCGACCCCGATGCGCGTAGGGCCGATGGTGACGGGCAGGATCTACCACCGCATCGCGGGTGAATGGGTTCTCTCGCAGAACTCGGTTCCGATCCCCGAGGGTTGGTATCTGGTCCCGCCGTCGTTCGTCGAGCAGGAGACCGAGCCATGATCCGCGTCTATCCCGCGGCATACTCCATTGCCCTGGGCGACGGCCTCGCGGTCGACGCGGACGGCAAACTCGAGGCCGATGTCGGATTCGGCGATCTCAACGACGGGGCGATCTCGACGCCCGCCGGCGACGATGTGATCCGCTTCAACTCATCAACGACCAAGTGGTCGAATGTCCCGCAGACGGAACTCGTCGACGGCGGCAACTTCTAGGCGAACACCATGGCAAACACCCTTCGCGTCAAGCGCCGCGCATCAGGTTCTCCAGGCGCACCATCGAGCCTCGCAAACGCCGAACTGGCGTTCAATGAGGTCGACGATACGCTCTACTACGGCAAAGGCACGGGAGGCGCGGGCGGCACGGCGACGACCGTCGAGGCGATCGGCGGCATCGGCGCGTTCGTCGGCCTCTCGGGAACGCAGACGATCACGGGCAACAAGACCTTCTCGGGAACGGTCGCGCTCGGTTCGTCGGCTACCGCGACGACCCAGACGGCCGGCGACAACACGACGAAGGTGGCGACGACCGCGTTCGTGACGGCTGCGGTCGGCTCGGCCGGCGGCGGAACGGTGTCGAGCGTCGCCCTGACCGCTCCGTCGTTCCTCTCGGTCAGCGGATCGCCGATCACCTCGACCGGCACCATCGCCATCACCCTGGCGTCCCAGACCGCGAACCATGTGTTCGCCGCTCCGAACGGCTCGAGCGGCACGCCGTCCTTCCGCGCGCTCGTATCCGCGGACATCCCCGACCTCTCGGCGTCCTATCTGCCGATCGCTGGCGGCACCATCTCGTCGAACCTGACCGTCTCGGGCAACCTGACTGTGAACGGCACGACGACGACGATCAACTCGACGACGCTCGCGGTCGACGACAAGAACATCACGCTCGGCGATGTCGCGTCCCCGACCGACACCACCGCGGACGGCGGCGGCATCACGCTGAAGGGTACGACCGACAAGACGCTGAACTGGGTCGACGCCACCGACGCCTGGACCAGTTCGGAACACCTCGGCCTCGCCTCGGGCAAGGCGTTCTACATCAACGGTAACTCGGTCCTCAACGCCACGACGCTCGGGTCTGGGGTGACGGGATCAAGCCTTACGAGCGTCGGCACGATCGGCACGGGAACCTGGCAGGGAACGGCCATAGCGATCGCCTACGGCGGCACGGGCGCGACGGACGCGGGAACCGCCCGCTCCAACCTCGGCCTCGCCATCGGGACGAATGTCCAGGCCTACGACGCGGGCCTCGCGTCGATCGCCGGACTGACGACCGCTGCCGATCGGATGATCTACACGACCGCCTCGGATGTGTACGCGGTCGCCACGCTGACGGCGGCGGGTCGCGCGATCCTCGATGACGCAGACGCCTCGGCGCAGCGGACGACGCTCGGCCTCGGTACGATCGCCACGCAAGCCTCGAGCAATGTCACGATCACGGGCGGCAGCATCAGCAACCTCTCGAGTTTCGACGGCATCACGATCGACGGCGGCACCTTCTAGGAGACGCGATGGCGAATACGCTACTCCATAAGCGGTCCAGCACCGCCGGCGCAACGCCGAGCGCGGGAAGCCTCACGGTCGGCGAACTGGCGATCAACACCGCGGACGGCAAGGTATTCACCAAGAAGGACGACGCGAGTGTCGTCGAGATCGGCGCGGGTGGCGGCGGCGGCGCAAGCGCGCTCGAGTCCGTGACGATCCTCGCGGCTTACGAGATGGGAGTCATCTGATGGCAACGACTGCACAGTTCACCGCGCAACCGATCATCGACATCGCCCAGGTCAGCACGGCCAACACGAACCGCGACGGAAGCGGAACGCTCGTCACGGTCGCGTCTGGGCCGAGCACGACCGCAGCTGCCGGCGTCGGGAAGCGGATAAACCGCGTCACCGTCACTGCGACTGGAACGACCACCGCCGGCGTGATTCGCTTCTACATCTCGACGGACAACGGAACGACCAACCGTCTGGTCTGTGAGCGCCTGGTTCCCGCGATCACGCCAAGCACATCGGTCGCGGTGTTTCGCTCGGAGATCGGCGAACTCGTCGGCCTGATGCTCGTCGGCGGTGGCAACTGCCTGCTCCGTGCGAGCACGAACAACGCCGAGACCTTCAACATCAGCGCGGAGTCTGGTCTGCTATGAACGCAGGACTCTTCGGATTCCCGTCATCGAATTCCGCAAAGATGATTAGTAGTGCGGAGTTTGAAACATCAGGTATTTATTCAGTTCCCGCAGGAACACAATGGCTTGAAATCTACGCCATTGGTGCGGGAGGTGGTGGTGGCAGCGGACGACGGGGAGCAGTATCAACCGCAAGATATGCGGGTGGTGGCGCGCAATCTGGAACATATGTCATCGACACCGTGAGCCTGATTGATCTACAGATGACGGTTGGATCGGAAATCAGAGTCGTCATCGGCGCAGGCGGTACTGGTGGGGGAGTTGTTACAACCAACGACACCGGAGGAAACACCGGGACGAGCGGGGGAGTCACGCAACTCCTGAAGCAAGGATCTAGCAATGCGTTTCTTTCGGCGCTTGGTGGTGGTCCAGGTGGCGGCGGATCTACCACATCTGGCAGCGGAGGATCGTCGACAATCAACTACTTCATGCGTGGCACGCACAAACTCATCAACAACGGCGGCTCCGCGAGTGTCAGTGCCGTCGCAAACTACAACATGGGTACGGGATTTAGCGGTACAAGTCCAAACGGAACCTACTGCCCGCATGGTGCGGCCGGCGGTTCAATCTCAGCAACGAACACCGCATATGCCGGCGGAAATGTCGTTTTCAGCACATCGTCTACCACCAGACTCACAATCGCTTTGCCAGATTCCACATCGACGACCATAGTTGCGGGGTCAGCTGCCAACACCGCGCAAAAAGGTGAAAACGGGATACAGTCGTTCCTCTCGTATGGTTCGCTGCGAACTGGAGCGACATTCGGGTTTGGATATGGAGGTGCTGGTGGGGGCGCAGGAGCGACCACGAATGCCGGCGATGGTGGCGACGGATATAGAGGTGGTGGTGGAGCAGGTGGCGGCGCATCCCTCAATGGCTTCAATAGCGGCGCAGGCGGTCGCGGTGGCAACGGCTACTGCTGCATCATCGCTTGGAGGTGACACATGAGGATCTCGATCGTCGACGACGGAAAGGTCGTGAACATCATCGCAGCGGATGACCTTGGCCTAGTGCCTTCGAAGTATGTCGCGGTAACGCTCGAGGAATCGGAGCCGTGCGAGATCGGCCAGTCCTACGACGCGGCCGCGAATCCGCGCTTCTTCGGCGATGTCCCGAGGCCGCCGCAGGCGTGGACCGCCTACGAGTTCCTGCTCCGCTTCACCGCGCAGGAGCGCGCCGCGTTCCGCGCGGCAGCCGCGACGGACGCCCAGGTCGCAGACTTCCAGCAACTCGCGCAGGCGGCGCAGGAGATCCGCAGCGACGATCCGATGACCCTGGCGGGCATGGACTACCTCGTCTCGGTCGCTCTGCTATCCTCCGCGCGCCGAGCGGAGATCCTCGGCCTATAGGAGACACGCGATGGAACACGACACGCGATGGCGTTCCCAACTCGGGCAGGATCGGTTCGCATGGCTGACGCTCGACCGAAAGCGCGACGGGACATTCATCGACATCGGCGCGGGCGAGCCAGAGACGATTTCCAACACATGGACGCTCGAGACCGGCTTCGGCTGGCGCGGCGTCCTCTGCGACATCGAGCACGCGGAGCAGCTGCGGAAACTGCGGAACCCGTCGAACGATGTCGAGGCCGATGCGTTCGCGGTCGACTGGCGCGCGCACTTCCGCAAGTGGCAGCGCGACGGCTGGATCGACTTCCTCTCTCTCGACATCGAGCCGCCGGACATGACGGCGAAACTCCTGCTCGACCTGCCGCTCGGCGAGGT
>JBIPMC010000101.1:0-6723 GCA_044369345.1 Terrimicrobiaceae bacterium | reverse complement strand
GCGTGGGCCGCCGCAGAGGTGGATCGTCGTCATTTCGACTCCCAGAGCGGCCGCCGAGTGGATCGCCTCCTTTGCGGTGTTCGGGATATCGTGGAATTTCAGGTCGAGAAAAACGCGGGCGCCGAGTTTTTTAAACTCCCGCACGATCGAGGGGCCCTCAGCGGTGAAAAGTTGGAGGCCGATCTTGAAAAGGCAGCCCTCGCCGAGCAGCGGATCGGCGAGCCGTTTGGCGGCGTCGGCGTCTGGAGCGTCGATGGCAACAATGATTTTTTCCTTCGCGGTGCTGGGCGTGGCGGTCATCTTTCGCGGCGCATGACAATTGACGCCCCAGCCAAAGTCAACCTCACGCTCCGAGTGCTCGCGAGGCGTGCTGACGGGTTCCACGACATCGAAACGCTGATGGCACCGCTGGATCTCTCGGACCGTTTGGAAGTGGAGTTGAAAGATTCGGTGGGTATCGAATTTTCCTGTTCGGATCCATCGCTGCCCGTCGATGGGTCGAACCTTGTTTGCAAGGCAGTGGCGGCTTTCGCGGCGGCCACCGGGCGGGATTTTGGTGTTCGCATTCACTTGGAAAAACGAATTCCTCACGGTGCGGGGCTGGGTGGGGGGAGCAGCGATGCGGCAGCGGTGTTAAGGGCGCTGAACGAGCTTTTGGGCGCGGGACTATCCGTCGGGGATTTAGAAAAAATCGCGGCTTCGATCGGATCGGATGTGGCGTTTTTCATTCGCGGGGTGCCGGCGATTTGCCGTGGTCGCGGCGAGCGTGTGGAGCCGGTGGAGGGCGTGCCTTCAGCGGAGATTCTTTTGGTAAAGCCGCCGTTTCCGGTTTCGACCGCCTGGGCCTACGGAGCTTGGGCGGGCGCTGGCGACAAGCTGTGCGAAACTTTTCCCGCGATGCTGGGTTTCATGGCCATGGGAAATGATCTGGAGGCTCCGGTTTTTTCAAAGCACCTGCAGTTGCCTGTGCTTAAACGCTGGCTTGCCGCCCAGCCTGGTGTGAGTGTGGCGATGATGTCTGGTTCGGGCTCCACGGTTTTCGCTGTGCTCGACGGAGCGGCCGGGGATTTGCCGCATCGGGTGCGGGAGGAATTCGGCGAAAGTTTTTCGGTGTGGCGCTGCAGGATCGCCTCCTGATGCCCGACCGCGACGATGCCGAATTGATGCGGCTTGCGGGGGGCGATCTGGCGTTCGAGAAATTGGTTGAGCGTCAACAAAATCGCGTGATCGGCACGGAGGCGGCGGAGGATATCGCGCAGCAGGTCTTTGTGGTTGTGTGGCAAAGCGCGCCTCGCTACCCGAGGCGCAGCGGATGGCGATGATCCGGCGGCGTTTCGAGGACATGTCTTGCGAGGAAATCGCCGAGGTTTTCAAAACCTCGGTTCCGACGGTGAAAAGCCTCATTTTCGAGCGTGGGAGGATTTGCGGAAGAGGTTGAAGGGGTTTCTTGAAATCGGGTGAGATTTTGGCGAAAGCCCCAACGGATCGTGGTTTGTGACAAAAAGGACCGCGATTTATGCTTGCTGATCGGCGGAGGAGGTATTACGGAGCAAGCTGTTTTGAGAAGTTCTTTGCTTTTCAGTTCGTCTAAAACCGGGTCGCTCTGCGGCGGCCTTTTTTCCCACCCTTCAACCACCACCTGATGCTCCACCCCGCCGGACTCCAACCCAACCAAGAACAAGGGATTTTCTTTCCCGAACTGGACGAAAATCCGAATCCGAAAACCAAGGGCCTCGCGAAGAATTTCGTGCTCGATACGAATGTGCTCCTGCACGATCCGCATTGCTTGAACCGGTTTCAGAACAACCATGTGTTCATCCCGGTCGAGGTGTTGACGGAGCTGGATAATTTCAAGAACGAGCCCAGCGAGCGCGGCGCGAACGCGCGGAGGGCGCACCGTTTTTTGAGCCAGATTTTTGGACAGGATGCGAACAGTGTCACCGAGGGCGCGGCGACGGTTGGCGGTGGCTCGGTGCGCGTGATGGTCAGTGACGTCTCGGAAACGAAGCGGCAGTCGGCGGCGATGAAGCGGTTTCATAAAATTTTTCCCGACCAGAGCCGCATGGACACTCGCATCATCGGGGCCTGCCTCGCGCTCCAGCAGCGGGCGGACGCTCCGACGATCCTCGTGACGAAGGACATTAATATGCAGCTCCGCGCCATGGCCATTGGGGTGCAATGCGAGGACTACCTCAGCGACAAAGTCGCCGAGTGCGATGTCGAAGAAGGCGGGTTGCGAGAAATCCTCGTCGAGCCGCACGAACTGCAGCGCTTCGGGAGTTCCGGCGAGATCGAAATGTCTGCCGAACGGACCGGGCGGATGCAGTTGAACGAGTATGTGCTTTTTCAAACTGCCAGCGGCAAGCACCTCCCGGCGCGCCACACGGGCGGAGGGGTTTTTGGGCGACTGAACATCCCGGGGGCGATCCAGATTCCGAAAGGCATCGAACTCCGCCCCGCGAATCCCGGCCAGCAATGCTTCTTCGACGCGTTGCTCGATCCCACAATCTCGCTCGTGACTTGCTACGGCCAGGCGGGAACGGGAAAAACGCTGCTTGCCGTGGCCGCCGGGCTTTTCCTCACAGGCCGCCATGATTTTAATGGCATGACCGTAAGCCGACCTGTTGTGGCGATGGGCGACACGCTGGGATTCCTTCCCGGCACGCTGAATGAAAAAATGCACCCGTGGTTGCAATCGATCTACGACGCCTGCGAAGTGCTCATGCCGCTTCGCCCGCCGAATAATCAAGCCAAGAACCGCAAACAGGAAGCGCCTAGGCCCGAGGTCGCGCCGAATCATCCGGTGGTAAAACCTTACGAGCAATTGATAGAACGCGGCCTGCTGGAGATCGAGGCGCTTTGCTACATCCGTGGTCGCTCGATTCCGCACCGTTTCTTTGTCCTCGACGAGGCCCAGCAACTCACCCCCCTCGAGGCGAAAACCGTCGTCACCCGCATGTCGCGCGGCTCGAAACTCGTGATGGTTGGCGATCCCGCACAGATCGACAACCCGTATGTGGACAGCCGCTCGAACGGCCTCGTCTACACGCGCAACCGCCTTCGAGGCCAAGCCCTTGTCGCCCACATCGCGCTGACCAAGGGCGAGCGCAGCCCGCTCGCGGAGATCGGCGCAAGCAGGATGTGAGCGAAGTTTTGAGTTTCAAGCCGCTCTCGTGATTGAGAGAGTCGGACGCATGCAGGATCACAAGAATCAAAACATCCACCCGGAGACGGGAAGGTTTTTGGGGCGAGCGGAGAAGGAGGCTTTGCTGGGTCAGCGAGGAGTGGTGCTTTGGCTCTACGGGCTTTCGGGTTCGGGCAAATCCACCATCGCAAATGCCGTCGAGCGCACGCTTCATGCCGAGGGGCGATTCACCGCAATCCTCGATGGCGACAACCTCCGCACCGGGCTGAACTCCAACCTCGGTTTTTCCGACGAAGACCGCGCCGAGAATGTCCGCCGCGTTGCCGAGACTGCCAAACTCCTCGCGGGTTTTGGCGCGATCGTTCTCGTCTCTGTCATAACACCCCGCCGCGAACTTCGCGCGCTGGCCTCGCGCATTGTCGGTTCGGATTTTCACGAGGTCTATGTCCGCGCCGCCTTCGAAACCTGCGCCCAGCGCGATCCAAAGGGCCTTTATGCCAAGGCCCGCGACGGCGCGATCAAGCAGTTCACCGGCAAGGATAGCGGGTTCGAGGAGCCGGAAAATGGCTGTCTGATTCTTGACACCGAGGCGGCTTCGGCGGAGGAATGTGCCTCGCTTTTGCTGGAACGCCTTCGCCCGAATGTGGCGGGGAAACCCTCGGCCGCCTGACACCCCGGCTGGACCGTTTCTGCCGGAGCCCTGATTTTCCACATGCCGAACTATCAACTCGACCATCTCGACCAACTCGAGGCCGAAGCCGTGCACATCCTGCGCGAGACCGCCGCGCAGTTCCAAAATGCCGCCCTCCTTTTCTCCGGCGGCAAGGATTCCATCGTCATGGCCCACCTCGCCGCCAAGGCGTTCTGGCCCGCCAAAATCCCGTTCCCGCTCCTGCATGTTGACACCGGTCACAATTTCCAGGAGACCCTCGACTACCGCGATGCCTTTGCCGAAAAACTCGGAGCCCGGCTCGTGATCAGCCTCGTCCAAGACTCGATCGACAAGGGCCGCGTGAAGGAGGAGAAGGGCCCCTACGCCTCGCGCAACAAGCTCCAGACCGTCACGCTGCTCGACACCATTGAGGAAAATAAATTCGACGCCTGCCTTGGCGGTGGTCGCCGCGACGAGGAAAAAGCCCGCGCCAAGGAGCGCTTCTTTTCGCACCGCGACGAGTTCGGCCAATGGGATCCCAAAAACCAGCGCCCTGAGCTTTGGAACCTCTTCAACGGAAAATACCATCCCGGCGAGCATTTCCGTGTCTTCCCGCTCTCGAACTTCACCGAGATGGATGTGTGGATGTATATCAAGCGCGAGCAAATCAAGCTTCCTTCCCTCTACTTCTCTCACCAGCGCGAGGTTTTTGAGCGCAGCAACTCCTTGCTCGCCGTCTCCGAGTTCATTCCGATGCTCGAAAATGAAAAGCCCGAGCTCAAAGCCGTCCGCTTCCGCACAATTGGAGACATCACCTGCACCGGCGCCGTCGAATCCACCGCCTCGAACCTCGACGAGGTCATCGCCGAAGTAGCCGCCGCGCGCCAGACCGAGCGGGGTACCCGCTCCGACGACAAACGCTCCGAAACCGCCATGGAAGACCGCAAACGCGAGGGGTATTTTTAATGGAAACAAAATTTTCCGCCCCTCATACCAAGCCCTCCTCTGTGTTCTCCGTGGTTAATAAAATTTCTTAAAATGGATCTTCTTCGTTTCGCCACCGCAGGCTCCGTCGATGACGGAAAATCCACCCTCATCGGCCGCCTCCTTTACGATTCCAAAAGCATCTTTGAGGACCAGCTCCTCGCCGTGGAGGAAAGCTCACGACGCCGCGGCGACGCCGTGGTCAATCTCGCTCTCCTCACCGACGGCCTGAAAGCAGAGCGTGAGCAGGGCATCACAATCGATGTCGCTTATAGATACTTTGCCACGCCTCGGCGGAAATTTATCATCGCCGACACACCGGGGCACATCCAATACACCCGCAACATGGTCACTGGAGCCTCTACTGCTGACCTCGCTATCATTCTTGTGGACGCCCGCAAAGGCATCATTGAGCAAACCAAGCGCCACGCTTTCATTTCAAACCTCCTTCGCATCCGACACCTCGTCCTTGCCGTTAATAAAATGGATCTCGTCGACTACAGTGAGACGGTTTTTCAGGACATCGTCGCGAGTTTTTACGAATTCGCCTCGCGCCTCGACGATGTGACCGAAATCACGCCCATTCCAATCTCCGCGCTGAACGGCGACAATGTCGTGGAAAAATCCAACAAGATGCCTTGGTATCCAAGCCTCTCGCTGCTCTACCATTTGGAGACCGTCTATACCGGTGGCACTGACAACCATGTGGACGCGCGCTTTCCCGTCCAATGGATCATCCGCCCGCTCTCTCAGGAGTTCCATGACTTCCGTGGTTACGCGGGCCGTGTCGCGGGGGGCGTGTTCAAGCCCGGTGACACCGTGATCTGCCTGCCCAGCGGCTTTACGACTCGAATCAAAAAAATCCACCTTCCTGGCGGCAAGGAAATTGCCGAGGCATTTCCCCCGCAATCGGTCGTCCTGACGCTCGATGACGAGATTGACATCTCGCGCGGCGACATGATCGTCAAAGCCAACAACCCGCCGAAATCCTCGCAGGATGTCGAAGCCATGGTCTGCTGGTTTTCCAAAAAACCCATGGAGCATCGCGGCAAATACCTCCTCCGCCAAACGAGCAAGGAAACCAAGGCGATCATTCAAGATTTGCGCTACCAAGTGGATATCGAAACACTCCACAAAAAAGCAGGTGTGAACGGGCTCGGTATGAACGACATCGGCCGCATCAGCCTCCGCACGGCAAATCCTCTGTTCCTCGACAGCTACCGCCGCAACCGCCTCACCGGCTCCTTTATCCTCGTCGATCCCGGCACGCACGAAACCGTCGCCGCCGGCATGGTTGTTTGAGACGGCTTGCTTTCTGCCAAAGTTTCTTGCTTCGCGACTCAGCGCGCCTTTAGTGACAAAACCGGTCGGTTAAACCCGAAAATGGATTTTTAGACAGGAGAACAGGCTGATCAAAATTCACAGAAGCGGTTTATGAAAGCGGTGTCTTGGACAAAAAGATCCGATGCGATGAGGAGCAATTCATTTACCCTCTGTGCTCTCCGTGTCCTCTGTGGTTAATTCTGCTGGATTCGGGTTAAACGACGCTTAACCCGACTAGTTTCTGTGGCCAAAACTTCTGTTATCATAGTCAATCACAATGCCGGTATGGCGTTGGCAAATTGTTTGGCCTCGGTTGTTGATAAGGTTTCCGAGGTGGTGGTTGTCGATAATCTTTCCGAGCCTGAAAGTTTTGAACCTGTTATCTCCCGTTTTGAAGAGTGTGCGGGGCTCCGTGTTGTCCGGCTTCTAAAAAACACGGGATTTTCTGCGGGATGCAATGTGGGCGTAGGGGTGTCCTCAGGAGACTATTTTCTTTTTTTGAATCCGGATTGCGTTTGTCTGCCTGACTTGTTCAAAAAACTTGCCCAATTTTTGGACAACCACCCCCGGGCGGGAATTGTTGGTGGGATGTTGCTAGGAGAAGATTGCAAGGAGCAAG
>JBIPMC010000100.1:0-6740 GCA_044369345.1 Terrimicrobiaceae bacterium | reverse complement strand
AACTAATCTCGGAAAGCGCCTTCGTAGGATCGTAATTGAGCTTCAACCGCGCTGTAATGACCGAGCGACCTTGCAGGCTCTCGGACTGCACATAGTCAATGCCATCCGCTGCTGCGATGGCGCGCTCGATAGGTGTAGTGATGAAACCACGGACGAGATCCGCGTTCGCCCCGACATAGATCGTGGTGATGGTCACCGAGGCGTTGTCGCTACGCGGGTATTGTCGAACCGTGAGAGTAAAAACCGCCTGCACCCCCGCCACGAGAATGAGAAGCGACACCACCACGGCCAGAACCGGACGGCGAATGAACAGGTCTGTGAAGGCGTTCCCGCCGGAATTTTCACCCAATGGCTTCATCAGGAATTTCCGGGCTTCGGCAGGGTCTGAGGCAGAGGTGCGAGCGAGTTGTCGATATTCACGCCCATGCCATTGCGCAGCTTGAAGGTGCCCGCCGAAACCACGGTGTCACCGGCTTTCAAGCCTTCGGTCACTGCAATGAAGTCCCCCATCGTACGCCCCGTGCGGATGAACCTCTGCTCAACGAACATTTCCTTTTTGCCATCAGACCCGTCTTTTTCGAGAACCACAAAAACCGAATCGCCGTAGGGTGCGCGGAAGACGGCCGTGAGCGGAATTCGCAGAATCTCGTCCTCACCGCCCTCGAAAATCTCGACCCGGGCGAACATGCCGGGACGCAAGGCGCCGTCGGGATTTTTTAGCGTTCCTTGGAGACGAATGTTACGCGTGATCCGGTCCACCTCCGAGTTGATGGCGGTCAACTCGCCCTCGAAAACCCGGTTAGGATAGGCATCGGTGCGAAGGAGGATTTTCTGACCCGGTGCCACGGTAGAGATCAACTGCTGCGGGAGGAGGAAATCGACGTAGATCGGGTTGAGCGATTGGAGGGAAACGATCTTGTCGCCGTTCTGGACGAATTGACCGAGGTTGATCTCGCGAATGCCCAGACGGCCGGAGAATGGTGCGCGGAGTTGCTTTTTGGAAATGGTGGCACGGAGCTGCTCGACGAGCGCGGTGACCTTGCGGAGATGGGAGGCGGCGGCATCGAGATCGGATTGCGGAATCGCATTGGTGGCGCGGAGTGTTTTGGTGCGTTCGTAAACGGTGCGGGCAAGATCGGCTTCGGCCTCGGCCGAGCGAAGGGTTGCCTGCTCGGCCTCGGTGTCAAGCTCGACCAAAAGATCGCCCACGCGAACCTCGGCACCGTTTTCAAAAAGAATGCGCGAGACGATACCGGAAGTTTCCGTGCTGAGATCGGCCCCCTGCACGGCGCGTATGGAGCCCACGGACTCGAAGCTACGAACCCAGCGATCTGTCTCGACGAGCGTGGCGCTGACCGTCTCGATCGGCTTCGGGGCGTTTTTTCCGGCGGCGATCAATGTCCGGATCTGGAGCGCCTTGATTCCCGCAATCACCCCGGCCAGAAGCAAAATGCCCAGCGCCGTGAGAAATATTTTTTTGAACATCGCGCCTTTATCCTCCTTGGAATGCCGCCGGGCGATTCAATTCGCGGCAGGTTTGAGAGAGGGGTAGTCAGTATATCCCTCCGACCCGGGCGAGTAGAAGGTCGCGGGGTTGGGAGCGTTCAGCGGTGCATCAGATCGGATGCGCGCGGGGAGGTCGGGGTTTGCCAGAAACGTGGTTCCAAACGCAATGGCGTCGGCTTTTTTGGCGGCAACCGCCTCAGCCGCTTCGTCGGGCGTGAAGCCCATGTTCAGCACGAGCGGGCCGTGGAAATGCTCGCGCACGGGAGTGACGACATCGCCGTCTTGTTGGCCGAGAAAATCCGCTCGCATGAGATGCAGGTAAGCGAGGCCAGAGTCGTTGAGGCGTTTCGCGAGCCAGGTGGCGAGGCCGACGGGATCGCTGTCGGACATGCTATTGTAGCTGTTAAGCGGAGAAATGCGGACGCCGACGCGATCGCCGCCGAGGATTTTGGAAACGGCGGCAATGACCTCGAGCAACAGGCGGGCGCGGTTTTCGATCGAGCCGCCGTAGGAGCCGGTGCGTTTGTTTGCGCCATCGCGGAGGAATTCGTCGAGCAGGTAGCCGTTGGCAGCATGAATCTCCACGCCATCGAATCCGGCAGCTTTGGCGTTGGCTGCGGCTTTTTTGAAACCTGCCACAATCCCCGGCAATTCCTCGTCGCGCAGTTCGCGCGGCACGGCGTAGGGTTTCTTGCCTTCGGGAGTATTCACCTCGTCGCCAGTGATCGCGATGGCGCTGGGAGCGACGGGTTGCGCTCCGTTGTTAAAAAACGGATGGCAAGCGCGGCCGCCGTGCCAGATTTGAAGGAAAATCCGGCCGCCCTTCGCGTGGACGGCATCGGTGACGCCCCGCCAGCCGGCGATCTGGGCTTCGTTGTAAATTCCCGGTTCGGCGTAAAAGGCCGAATTGCCCTCCATCGCCATCGTGGCCTCCGCGATGATCAAGCCCGCCGAGGCACGCTGGGCGTAGTATTCGGCCATGAGCGGGCCGGGCACATGACCGGCTTCTGCACGGCAGCGGGTGAGGGGCGCCATGAGGATGCGGTTGGGCAATTCCAATACACCGAGTTGGAGTTTTTCGAAAAGAGGAGCAGGATTCATGGCAATTAGTTCGAGGATTTCAGGAAGCTCAAAATCGACCGACCGGCAGCGAGAGCCTGCCAAGCGGTCAGCACGGCGATCCCGATCATCATGGGATCAAGCAACGAAGCCGGGCCGAAAAAGAACGCATGAAAGGCAAAAATGTTCACGATAATCGGACCGAGGATCACCAGCCCGAGATTTCGCGTCGCCGGGATGGCCACCAAGACGCCACCCAGGATTTCCAAAACTTTCACGAATGCCAGCATCCCAGAGAGATACATCCCGCCCATGAACATAGCGGCCGGAGAGCCTTCGGGAGGCTTGGGGATCGGGATGAGTTGGAGGAAGAAATTTGCTCCAAAAACGATAAAGACGAGTCCAAGCAGGACGGCAGAGATGCGGTTGAGAGTTTTCATAGGCACGCACTATTACGACCTGCGGAAGCCTGGGCGCTAACAAAAAATGTTGAGCGCCGCGCGGCCGCCCATCACTCTCTCGCTCCATGATCGTCGCTCCCAAAATCCGTGGATTCATCTGCACCACCGCGCACCCAACCGGCTGCGCCAAGCATGTCGCCAACCAGATCGCCGTTGTCAAAAATCGCGGCCAGATCACCAATGCGCCCAAGAAGGTTCTCGTGATCGGGGCTTCGACCGGTTACGGCCTTGCTTCCCGCATCGCCACGGCGTTTGGCGGTGGAGCGGCGACGATCGGTGTGTTTTTCGAACGCGGCTCTGAGGGCGACCGCACCGCCACGGCGGGTTGGTATAACACCGCAGCCTTCGAGCGCGAGGCCGCTGCGGCGGGACTTTACGCCCGCTCGTTCAATGGCGACGCCTTTTCCGACGAACTCAAAAAAACCGTTGTCGAAGCCGTGAAGCAGGATCTGGGTCAGATCGATTGCGTGGTTTACAGCCTCGCCTCCCCGCGCCGCCAGCACCCGCGCTCGGGCGAGGTTTTCAAATCCGTCCTCAAGCCGATCGGCCAGTCCTACTCGAATAAAAATCTCAACACCTCGAACGGCCAGGTGAACGAAGTCTCGATCGAACCGGCCAATGACAACGAGATCGCCCACACCATCGCCGTCATGGGGGGCGAGGATTGGGAAATGTGGATGAGTGCCCTGCATGAGGCCGGCGCGCTGGCTCACGGGGTCCGCACGCTCGCTTATTCCTACATCGGGCCATCGCTGACTTGGCCGATCTACAAAAACGGCACCATTGGCCGCGCGAAGGAAGACCTCGAACGCGCCCAGCGCGCCATCGAAGCCAAACTCTCCCCGCTCGGCGGCAAGGCCTGGGTCTCGGTGAACAAAGCCCTCGTCACGCAGGCCAGTAGCGCGATTCCCGTCGTGCCGCTCTACATTTCGATTCTCTACAAGGCGATGAAGGCCGCCGGAAACCACGAGGAGTGCGCCGAGCAGATGGACCGACTCTTCCGCGAGCGTCTCAATTCGGCGACTCCCGCAGTGGACGACGCCGGTCGAATCCGGCTCGACGATTGGGAAATGGCTGACGACATCCAAAACCTCATCGCTGACCGCTGGGCAAAGGTGACCACGGAAAACCTTGCCGAACTCGCGGACTTTTCGGGCTATCAGGAAAGTTTCCACCGCCTCTTCGGCTTCGGCCTGGCCGGTGTGGACTACGGCGAGGATGTGGATGTCCAAGTCCCCATCCCGTCGATCATAGCCTAACCGAGGTTTTCGCCCGAGTTGATTCCGGTCGCTGCCCGGGCCATTCCAATTCCTCATGGAGAAGAAAAAAGTTCTAATCATCGGCGGAGTCGCCGGCGGGGCGAGTTGCGCGGCGCGATTGCGGCGTTTGAATGAGTCGTGCGAGATCACGATTCTCGAGCGCGGGCCGCATGTGTCGTTTGCGAATTGCGGCCTGCCGTATTTCATCGGCGATGTCATCACCGCCGAATCGAAGCTGGTTCTGGCCAATGCAGAGCTGTTTCGTGCGCGCTTCGGCATCGAGGTGAAGCTCCACCATGAAGCCGTGGCGATCGATCGCGACGCGCGCCGAGTGGCTGTGCGCCATACGCAAACCGGCGAGGAAATGTCTTTTTCCTACGATGCGCTAGTCCTTTCGCCGGGAGCAGCGCCGATCCGTCCCCCGCTGCCGGGCATTGACCTTCCGGGGATTTTTTCGGTTCGCACGATTCCGGATTCCAACCGCATCCGCGAATGGATCGCCACGCGTGGCGCGACCTCGGCCGTCGTGGTCGGCGGGGGCTACATCGGCATCGAAATGGCCGAAAACCTGCTCCATCGCGGCCTGCGCGTCACGCTCGTGGAAATGCAGAAGGAAATCCTCCCGAATTTCGACCCCGAGATGGCCGTGCTGGTCCGCCAGCGACTCGAGGATCGGGGATGCCAATTCCTCCTCGGCGACTCGATCGCGGGTTTTGCGGCCAAGGAAAACGGCGCGCCCCAAGTCCTCGTCAAATCCGGCGCGACGCTCGAGGGCGACCTTGTGATCTTGGCCCTCGGGGTTCGGCCCGAAACCACGCTCGCCCGCGAGGCGGGCCTGAAAATCGGCTCCACCGGCGGGATCGAGGTGGACTCCCGGATGCGCACAAGCGATCCGAGGATTTGGGCGGTGGGCGACGCCGTGCAATCGATAAACATTCTCACTGGCCAACCGATGGTTCTCGCGCTCGCCGGTCCCGCGAACCGACAAGGACGCGTGGCGGCTGACAATATCGCCGGCCGCGACTCGGAGTTTCGCGGAGTTCAAGCGACTTCGATCCTCGGCGTATTCGGCCTCGCGGCGGCCTCGACGGGTCTCACCGAAACTGCCCTCCGCCGTGCGGGTGAGTCCGATTTCGAAGCCGTCCACATCCACCCGATGAACCATGTCGGCTATTATCCCGGCGCGACACAGATTCATCTGAAACTTCTCTTCCGTCCCTCGAATGGAAAACTCCTCGGAGCCCAAGCGGTCGGCGAGGCGGATGTCGCTCGGCGCATCGATGTGATCGCGGCGTTCCTGCAAAAAGGCGGAACGGTCGAGGATTTGGCGGAAGCGGAGCTTTGCTACTCGCCGCAATTCGGCGCGGCCAAAGATCCCGTGAATTTTGCCGGAATGGTGGCCTCGAATGTCGTCGATGGCGGCATGCCGTTGGCGAACTGGGAAAACCTCCCCGGCGATGTGTTTTTGCTCGATGTCCGCGATGATGATGAATTCGCCGAGCGCCATGTGCCCGGCGCGGTGAACATTTCGCTCGCCGATTTGCGTCGGGATTTTTCAGCCCTGCCAAAGGACCGCCCGGTCGTGGCCTATTGTAAGGTCGGCCAGCGCGGCTATTACGCCGTTCGGTTTTTGCGCCAGCACGGGATCGATGCCCTCAATGTCTCCGGCGGCATTCTCACCTGGAACGCCCTCCAAGACACGCGCCATTCTTAATCGCCTAGCTCGACATTCCAATAGGCGATGTCGAGGAAATGCTTCCAGCTCTCGTGCGGGTGCGTGGACAGCGAAATGTGAATGAACGGCCGCCATTTCGGGCGCTTCGGTTTGCGAATGAGGGCCATGCCGGCCTCATGCGGGAGGCGGTTACCCTTGCGCGTATTGCAGGGGATGCAGGAGCAAACGATGTTTTCCCAAGTCGTCTGCCCGCCCCGGTCGCGCGGCATGATGTGGTCGAGATTCAGCGAGTCGCGGGAGAAAAGAACGCCGCAGTATTGGCAGGTGTTGTTGTCGCGCTCGAAGACATTGAGGCGCGTGAATTTCACCTCTTTTTTCGGCAGACGCTCGAAAAGCATCAGCACGATGATGCGGGGGATGCGGATTTTCATCGAAATGGTCTGCACCATCTCGGGTTCGGGATTCTGGTTGGAAAAATCCTGCCAGCTATCGAAGTCGTGCGTGACAAACTCGTTGCCGGGAGCGGTGGAGACCACTTGGGCGTGGCCTTGATAAAGGAGGGTAAAAGCTCGCTTGGCGCTGCATGTGTTTACTGCCTGCCAGAGCCGGTTCAGAACCAAAACAGGTGTGTCGAGGGCCGAGTGCATGGAATTTGCGTCCAGGCGGCAGTTCCCACTGCATATGAGGCGGGAAGCCCCGCAGACGCGCGGACACTAAATTCATGTTCAGCCGGGTGTCAACAGGCATCCCGTGCCGAAAACATCGGGCGTGGCATTTTCC
>JBIPMC010000404.1:0-6786 GCA_044369345.1 Terrimicrobiaceae bacterium | reverse complement strand
TCTTTAATTATCTGCCTACGTAGGAATCAGTAGTACATTAAACTGCTCTTAGAAGACATTTCTAATTAACAAAAAGCGTCTAAGAGCCAAAAAATTACATAAGGATTTGATTTGAAATTGAAATTCCATTGGGAACTTTCTGATGTCTAAGGGGCGTCTAAGGAAAATGACAAAACAACCAACTGCCTTCCGACCTCTAAGGAGCGTCTAAGAAAGCATCTAAGGGTCGTCTAAGAAAAGCACCTCTAAGGAACGTCTAAGGAAATCAAAGGGTTATCCCTAGCATTTTCTTAGACGATCCTTAGATCCCTCGCATTTCCTTAGACGATCCTTAGAAGTCTGTTTCATGTACCAGTTCCTATGTAACCTTTACTTGACTAACCTACCTACTAATTTAGATTACTAGTAGTTTTACATACTGCCTACTTACATCCAGCAAAAATTTCGATATGTATATCTACTTCAATTAGACTTATATAGGTTACGTAAGAGCTATCTACCGTACCCGCGCTAATTCGCTATCTACTATATCGCAAGAATAGTAAAACTACGTACCCCTAACTACCCCCCTCGTCAATCCACCTATAGCAGACGGATTTCTTCAACATTTGCCCCCCTCACCCCAGCCGCCCCACTTCCACCTAACCCAATACACTCTTCTTACAACTGAGACAGACACGAGAGATTTGCTTGCTCTTGGAAATGCTGGCCCGATATCTTTCGTCATAATACTTTAGATTTGTCTCATGCTGAAAAGAGCTAGGGTCAGAGTGACGACACCCGTTCAAATCCTTTTGGTGGCTTGGCTCGAACCCACCACTTTGGTCGGCTTTGACGTTCCTTCTGCTTATCCTCCTACCATCTGTAGGGCGTTCAACATCTCCTTCTGTCATTTTGTTGTAACATTCAAGGCACAAGACGCAGGTGCACGCCGATGATTCAATTCTTGCGTTTTTGCACGGGTAGAATGTGATAATACTCTTTGCCTTGTGTGGAAGATTGGATGAAAATAGTCAGATAAACGTCAAATACATCTCAAACATTTGGCATGTAGTTACCTTTTTTGATGGCCTATTGCTATCATCCTGTAGAAGGAAAAGGTTGGTGCATAGATTCGAAAAAAAACAAATAATTGAAATAGCATACTGTGCTCACATCATGACCGGATGATCTCTTGCTCTATTGTAGTATTGTCATCAGTTCCAGATAAAAATGAGTTCAATAGATTCAAAGTGAAATAACAAACAACGGTGCTCCCGCTCACCCTTTTATTCTCAATGTCTTCATCTGACAACCACGACACCTTGACTTGGCCGGATTTCATTGTTTCGACAAGAGTCATTGGTTTGGTATACCCAAATGCAGCTAAATCGGTGTATCGTCCAATTTCTCTACACTCCTGGATGGTTTCAATTGTGCGATGTGTTAGTGTGTGAGTTCAGATAATGTCATTTGATTGAATCAATAGGTACCTCTTCTTTCAGTGGCGTGTATTTCTTCATAAAGACAGAGAGGCCTTCTTGGACAAGCTCCTCAGCAATCCATCCAAAACGTTCCCGTCCCCATTCACCCTTTCTTCGTTCTAACCATTCAACAAAGACCATACCATTTCCATGTGAAAGATAATCTTTCACTTCAAACACTCCATTATCATCAGCATTGTCATTCGGTTCTGCTGCTTGCTCATTCTCCTGTGTTTGTGAGTTTTGATTGTTGGCCCTTTCCTCCGCCTCCTGCTGACGTTTGTCTTTCTCTGCCACTTCATTTGCAAAAGAAGAATCAAAGAGGTCCCCAGCTGCTGTTGATGTTGCCTTAGTGTTGTCAGGGTCGCTTCCATCCACAAGGCCACTTTCATTTTTCACAGTCACATCCTCCTCCTCAAATAAATTCAAATCGTCAACAATATCATCTGCATTAAAATCACTCAAGTCAATGCCAACTTCGCCCTCATTAGTAAGGTTTGATTCTTGGTTTGCCCCATACGATAATCCAAATCGTTGACCATTTTTATACATATCGTTCTCATTTGCATTCAATACTTGAAATTGTTGATCAATCAACTCCACCAGTCGATCTCTACTATACTGATTCCTAATGAGATCTTGAACCATATCTAGAAACTGAGATTCCAGACCAGAACATTGCCCATGCTCAGGGGGTAATGGTTGCTGTTGAGCAGGTCGTAGTAATGCTTTAACGTCTTCAATTGACTTGGGAGCTGCTTTAGACAAACTCCTTGGTATGACAATGTAGACTTTCTTTGCTTTCTTCCTGCCACCGCCATGCTCAGTCCACTGATAAACGTGATGGTCTGGGCCAGTTTTTGGCATTCTCACACGAGTGTGCATAGCGAAGACTCTTTGCTCTGCATCATGAATTAGCCTCTTGAGGGTCCTACATTTGTTGTTGAGATGGGTAACGAGGCTGTGATTCTGTCTGCCGTCGATGATCTTTATTGCGAAATTCATCCATGTTGGATTGCCATAGCTGCCATAGGCATTGATCAGGTTGGGGAGGGTTTGTTTCACAAAATCGCTTGCTTCTTCATTCAATCGATAAACACTTAATAAGATTTGCAAAGGTACCAATGGATCAAAAGAGGAAGAGGACTGCGTCTTCAAACGTGCCGCTTGCAGAAAACCTTGTATATCACTTAGTTTCCGCAAAGGACCCAGCTGGTGGAAGTTCGAAACCGCAAGCATATTGATGGACTCAATGGCAACTCTCTCGTATTCCTTCACAGCTAATGTTTCCAAACCCTCTACAATTGATAGTAGCAGACTAGCGAATTGATGAACAGAATCCGAACTTTTATCCACTGGACAGCTCGTCTGGTATTGTTTTCGGTCCAATAACTTGTAATAGCGAAAGAACTCCTCAGCCACTTTAAGCTGGGCCTTGCTCGGTTGATTTTTCTTCTTTTCACCACTACCTCCGTCATTGTTGTTGCCTTTTTTTCAGAAAATGTTGCGAACATTGCTTGAGGAAGGTAAACACGTTGATAATCATCATACTCGATATCAGCATGGCCTTCTTCTTCAGCAGGTTGGGATGACGGATCATTTGGCAAACCTGTTGGAACAGCTGCAGCTGGAGCGACATTGGTAACATGACAACTGTGATAAAAGTGTTGGGTTGCTCCGGAATGGATATTATTGTTAATAGTACCGGCCATGTCATCAGTTGTTGATGGTTGTGAATCTTCTGTTGATGTGAGCTGTGGCTGTTGTGAATCCATTTGTGATCGATTGTTGTCCATGATGAGGCATTGAAATAATAGTGAAGATGTTGGAAGATGCCTAGTTATGATGTCTTTTGTTGTGTTAGCTGATCTTGTAAATCACCAACGGCTAGTGCGTGCTGAAGAAATCCATCTGCTACCGACGTAGGAACTAATACATCATTTTCAAATTTTTGGCGCGACATTTGACCAACCGTATTTTCCCAAATTTTGAAGAAATCCGCCTGCTATGAAGGTAGGAACTGGTATAATAATTCAATTTTTTAACATCGATTACCTTTAAATATTATCAAAGTTTGTGTTGTCTATTGAGACTATCCCCTTTTTACTTTGACCATCACAACGAAGCACTTCCCAATCGGAATAAATTAAAGTGAACTGCTTTTGAAATACTCTACCCACCTTAGATTGTATGTATGGCAGCATTATGGCATGATCAGTGATGTTCAATTCCTGCTTTTTTGCAGTGGTAAACTCTTTAGAGCAGGTAAACTTGCAAAATTGAACCCCCGATTCCTGACAACAAAGTGTATGTGTAGAATATGTGAAGGAAGCAAAAGCTAAGTCATCACCTCCTCCCCTGCACACAGCGTTGTCTCTGTATGCAACATGGACTTCTCCATAATTATGGTTCAAGACAAAGCAGCTCAGCACCTCTCCTGTCTTGAACCTATCCAGCACCACCTTTTTACTGTCAAAACAGTGGTACCCACGATACCATTCACGTCGTTTGACGGGTTGTTTCTCCTTCATCACATAATTCAGACCTTCCTTGATATGGAGATTACGAAGCTTGGTAACAAAATATTCCACAGTTTTTCGCAATCCATAAAGGCATGCCTTAGGCTTGCGAATTGAATTCTCGTCTCTTGCCTCCCTAAATAATAAAAGAAAAATTACAATGATATGTGAAGCAGTCTCACAAAAAAAGTACCAAACAAAATACGTACCAAATCCAAATCAAAGGGCCAAGTGTTTTGATCTGCCAACCTATATTAGCAGTAAAACTGACCCATGCTCCCTTGTCCCATACCATTGTCTTTGTTTTTGATGTGTTTGAAGTACCGATATCATTGTTGCATGGAAAACTCACACTGCGATCCAAGATATGACTGAATAGCCGCAGCTGTAGATCAGGCTTCGTTCCTTTAACATCCAATTTTATCGATTCAAGCTTTCTCTTCAATGAATTGGTTGTCACTGCATCCAAGCATTCTCTAGCATCTTTGCCACCACTATTTGTGACGTGGAGTGAATGAAGCACAGTGTGTATCTCTTCCAACGATAACAGATCTACGGCTTTGATCTTTTTCTTTGTTGTTGTATTTGTCTCGTTAGGTATGAATTCAAGATCACAGTAGTGCGAGGCTGTCATAAACAGCTTCACACTGTTTTCAATCATTGAGTACTGTTTGTATATTGCTTCATCAACCGACATTAGAATGGATAACATGGACAAATATGCATTGAGCATCCGTTGCATTGCAGCTTGGAGAGGCTTTTGCTCTTGAGGAAGCGGATGATTGAGTAAATACATGCCATACAAGTATGATGAAAGTCGAAGGAAAGCCATTATGTTCTCTCCGACCCATCCACTCCTTGGATAAGACTTTGGTTTGCACCAGTCAAGTCTGAAACTTGCTACCTCGTGAATAATTTTATTCGCAAAGGTACCAAAAGCAGTAGCGACTTTGAAATTTGTGAAAATATTGTGAAAAAACTCCATGACATCACCTCCCATGCCATGAGCCAAAGCATGCATAGGCATATCTGGAAACAAACACCTGTCAAAGCAATCTTTGCCTAACCAGATTTTGGGGCAATATACCTCAACACTTGAATGTGTTTTGTTCTTCCAATCCTCTGTAGCAATGCGATCAATGATCTGAATCCTGCCTAAACTGACGCAGCACGTTCTTAGGTAATCTATCAGGTTCTCTTGAGTCCATAGCCTTTGTCTCCGTGCCTCGTAGGCAAATTCACATGCCTGCATTAACCATTCTGTGGACAATCTAATCGGCCCGATGTGCTTCCTCCCAGGCTCGCGCCCAATCGGAGGCTGCATCCGAGTACTACCATCTCTGTTAAGAACTTCTTTGTGTTGCGGATATCCTTTGGGCACTTTCATATTCTGCTGTTTTGGATCGTTTGGGTTGATATTCCAACAGAAACAATTATTGCATTCTCGTCTTTCGTTGGTGTTTTCTTTTAGATTTGAGATAAGCCGTTTGTAACAATCCTTGCACGCGGGAAATTTCGTCGGGTTGATTTCCATCGCGTAATTAGTAACCTTGCCATAGGTTCCTTCTCCTAAAGTGTTCAAAATGCTCTGCCTCTCTGGACGGTCAGCTGAATGATACAGTAGTGAGAATGCCACATGTCGAATGTTGTTGTCACTGGTGTAATAGCATTGAAAACCCTTCTCAAGCTCTTTGATTTCATTGTAAAAATGATCAACAACTGCTGTGTGATCCTGTCCACTTTTTCCAATTGCCAACACTTGTGTATATATCCCCTTTGATATGTCTTCCTTTGGAGGACTAATTGTCACACAATAAAGCCAAACACTATTGTCCTTTTGCTTGACGAAACTTTTAAGGAATGAATCAGACCAGAACGACACCCATCCTATACTTGTTTTCGTTACATATTCCGATTCCGCACCATGTAGTTTCTTTAACACCTTCCTGGTTTCAAGACAGGCGTCCTTTGCAGCCATGGTTCCATTCAATCCCTTTTCGCTCTTTTCACCATTAGATGCATCCCATATGAAATCAAAACCTCCACGATGTCCCGCTATCATTTGAATCGTCTGCTTCAAACTAACACATGCATGATTATCGATTGTGAAAACGCTTGGTGCTGGGAAGTTGACTAAAACTGAGTGTCCACCATCAATTAACACTCTTCTTGCTTCGTTGTAAGTTCGTGGTAGGCCTTTAGGAGTGATGGTTTCATGATGGTTTCCAAACTTTTTATCGGCAATGTTTTGCATTTGAGAACACAAATTATCAACCAGTGACATTACCGAACTATGACCAACCTTTGATGTTGTGTTGAGTAATACATCATTTAGATGAAACAGAAGCTCGGACATTTCCACATCTACCACTCCACTTCTATCGAATTCTTGTTTCGTAATAGCCCTATGGCATAGACCCCGCCAACCTCCACTTTCATTGTTGGAATCTTCTTTCTTTGTTAGGCATTTCTGCCAAAAATACAACTGATTGTTGTCCACCCAATTAACGACAGTTGGATCTGTGTTCTCACAAAAGAAAGCAAAATCCTCATATCCATAACCCAGCTGTGCAGGAGCTTGTATGCTTTCCCAAACGGGAGAGAAATCATTGCGAGGGGATATGTAATCAGAGTCAGCGATGTCATCACTTGGGTTTGGAATAATGACACTGTCCAAATCATCATCATCATCATTGATTTCCTTTCCATCATCATCACCTTCAAAACTGATCACAGACTCTTCATCACTTGCACTTTCAGCCCTTGATGCTAAAGTAGGCACACTGTCATCATCCTCTTTTGCT
>JBIPMC010000413.1:0-4419 GCA_044369345.1 Terrimicrobiaceae bacterium | reverse complement strand
CTTTTGAGTTAACTCAGTTAGAAGGGAAAATCGAAGATTTCTACAAAGGAATAACAACCAAGCCCGTCAAACAAGTCGAGAAAGTTGCAGAAACAATCACAATAAATGTTGGCTCACAAGTATTGAAATTCCCCGTAAAAAATGAGGGTGATAGCGAAAAATTCAAAATAACAATCAAAAGTATTCAAAAATTAATTGCTAACGCCACAGCTAAGTGGAGCAGTGAATGGGGTGACGAATGGGCGTTTGATGGTCGCGTATCTTACGGGGTTATGATGGGTTTACAAGAGATGATGAAAGTCTATAAAAACACATCTGGCAACGGCGGACTAAAGTTAGAAGACAAGGAGATGACTCATACATACATGATTAATTGGCGGTTTCCTGGAAACTTTGTTGGTCAAGCTAATATGGTCTCATTAAGTTGCAGTATCCTGATTAACAATCGCAAACCCTAGCCAATAAACAAGTCACCGGATTTGATCTGGTGACTGTAAGAATAAAACACAACCCTATTATAACCATGCAATGCCCATCCTGCAACACCGCAATGTGGCTAGACGGCTTCAAGAGATGTCGTCAAGCCTACAAATGCCCTGAATGCCACAAACAGCTAACAGATCCCGCACAACAGGGAAAAGCAGGGCGACCCAGTGGCACATCAAAAGGTCGGACTTGTGACCTCTGTGGTAAACCACACTACGCAGGGGGATTGTGCCAAATGCACTACAGGAGGGAGAAACGGAAGAAATAAAAAATATTTTCAGAAAACGCTTGACATATTCTGGATATCTGTACTATATTAATTGTAAGGATAAAACACAAGCACAAAGGACAAAGACAATGAACTACAGACTCACCGCAATCACTTTTCCCTCTTACGAGTTAGCCGCCGAATTTGCAACCGACAATATTGATACCTTTGTTGAAATCATGGTTGACGGGCTAAAACAGTCTTTTAATTTATTCACCGATGGAGTTAACTGGACAGTCGTGTTTACGAAAAAGGTCAAACATCAAGTTAAAGAGTCTACCCGCAAAGAGTGTAACAAATTGATCAATGAACTAGGGTTTGACTGGGAGGCGGTTCGGATTGATGGACAGTACACAGTTGTACACGGGCGCAATGGCAAGCCCTTTAAAAAGGGAAAAGCAAAATCATGGAGAGGGTTAAAAACTGTTATTAAAAATCTAGCCCATAATTATTTTGCGGCAGAAAACGAAATTGAATGGCTCCGAGTTCAAGGGATTACAGCATAAATCAAAAAACAAGCCACCGGATCAAATCCGGTGACTGCGACAAATACACCATATTAAATAGGGACTAAAACAATGATCAAAGTTGAAGACATTAAAGAATATCAAATCAGTAACTTAAACTCACAGTTACCAATCCTAAGAGTGAGAACAATTTACGGGAAAACAGAAATCTACACAGGGAATCGAGCTATTAAAAACTTAAAAATAATCAGAGAAGTTTTTGACAGAATCGAGCAGGAATTAAACCATTAACTACCAAAAAGGCACGGGTTTGAATCCGTGCCTTTTAAGTATTCAATTCCAAATCCCAGTTAAGAATAATTCCTGTTCCTCAATCATTCTTAAATCTTCCCTATCTTCCTCAAGCCAATCAATTGTCGCAGCGTAGGCTTTGTAAAAGCGGTCGCGTTTTTCCTCTAGGGTAAGTTGAATTTGACCAAATGATAGTCTGAACCAATCCTCTAATCCAACGTCAACAATGGCGTTAAGAAGTGCCACCGCTTGAGGTTTTCCCTTGCTTGCTGCAAAGATTATTAATTTTCTGAAGTCAGAGATGCTAACTGTATTAGCAGATGTGCCACCGCCACCGATGGAATCTAACTCTACATATCTCTCTAACCCAGTGAAACCCGTATCCTGTAGGGCTTTTAGCTGTTTCGGTGACTTTTTCTCTACCTCGGTTAAATAGTTCTTTGCGTATCCAACGGCGATCGCAGCCCCAACTTTTCCAACCCTAAACTCTCCATCGGGTAATCTATACCCATCAACTTCGACACCTTCACAAAACTTGACGGATGTACGCTCTGCTCTGATAATATTAGTCATGTGGTCATTTCCTCTTGATGATTACTTCCCCTGGGTGTTAAGCGCACCGCGAGGGGTTTTTATTATATCATTTAATAAGTTTATTTAATTCCCATAATTCATCAAAATGGACAACTTTGCAAACGAGACGCAACAAGCCTTTATTTCAGAGGGTATTTGCCCTGTCTGCAAAGAAGGAGAATTAGAATTTATTGGTTTAGCAAAACCAAAAGCACTGACAGACTGGAAAAGTCAGGAGCCAACGTGGAAATGCTCTAAATGTTTATGGGAGGTTGTGACAGTAAATACAGAGGGATCTGAGTAGGATGACTCTACTTATTGATTTTCTCTATATCTAAGTAGCCCTGAACCTCAAGCCATGAGATTGTAGCAGCTATTAAATTTCTGACTAAAGACTCAATATTTAGACTTGTTATCTGAGGTATTTTTTTCCTTATTTCTCCATAGATAGCGTCAACCATCTCTTCTAGTCGCTTGTCTGTTAGTTCCATTGGAATTTCTTTAGTTATTTACAATAAATATCTTAACTCATTTTCAAACATCTCTACCGGATCTAACCTCCTGACCGCCCGTTCTGTCCAGTCCCGACCTGGTATCCAACGCCCGACCCGATAAGCTCTAAAGCCCGTCAAAATCCGTCCTGCATAGGGTTCTCCAGTTTCGGGACTGTGAGGGTTCCATTCGTAATTAGCAACAGTTTTACCGCCCTGTTTTGAAACGTTTAAAATCTGAGAATTATTAAAACGCCCAGTGTCAATAATATCCTGATTATCTAACCCTAGATCAGAAAATTCGTTAGGATCTTCTATCACAGCATGAAATTCATTATCAAGAGCCACGACAACCTCAGCGAAAGCATCGTCAACGGCTTTTAAAACTTTATTTAATGCAGATTTGTTGATTTTAATACTCATAAAACCTCAACTATCAATCCACCACCCCTCAATTTTAGTCCCTGTATATCCTTTTTCCCAGGGTTGCTGATTATGGATATTAGCTGAAAACTTCCCCTTTTTGCCGTCAATTTCTGCGTCAAACTCGCAAGGTAAAACAACGCTATCAGGAAACACCATTGGCTCCACAAGGTAGCCTTTCATATAGCTTTGAGATAATCCCATTCCCCCTGGTCTTTGTTGTTTCAAATCCCCTTTAGAACCTGTCTCCTTGAGGTAACAGATAAAGGGCTGTTTATGGCTAGAGGGAACTATATTGCCTAGGTTGTCTGTTGTTAAGCTATCACTGGCAACCTCTACATATAGAGTCGCCTTCAGTAGATACCTGTCCAGATGTGGCAAAAAGTAACTTTTTCTAACCATAAATAGCCCCTTCTCTGATTAGTTCACAAGCCAAGTTAACTTCATAGTTTTTGGCATCTTCAGGAATTTCAATTCGATAGGCTTGGCGGGTGTCGCAGTCATAGACAACATGAACCCCTGGCTTGATATGGGAATCAAATACCGCGATGTCGCATTGTACCCACTCAAGATTAATAATCTCAGGACAAAGCAATAGTATTCCCACCGCGATAAATGCCCTAGGAGGTTTAGCCTTGCCATCCGTAACTCCCTCTAATAATTCCATCGAGGGCATCTCAGGAATAGCCCATGATGGAATTTTTTGAGAGTCTAACAATGACTGGAATGTGTTGCAGCAAGCCGTTGAGAATTTCTTATCTTGGGATTTGAAGAAACAGAAATCCTCAGTGCTTTTGTAGGGGGGTTTCGTGACGTTAAATCTATAGAGAAGGGATGAGAGTTGAGCGATTGCAATTTCCTCAAAGTGTAATCGCTCCCTCTCGAATTTCTCCCCGTACTCTAAAGCGTTAAGGATCAACCAGACTGGCTGGTTGCCAAAGTTTTCTGACTTGAATCGGATTTCTGACGGCCAGAGCCTTTGGATTCTCCAATAGATTTCTCCCCAATCAGTTCTACTGGTTCTTCGGAAGCCTTTTTTATATCTTCCTCAGTGATTTCCTTGGCTTCTGTTGTCACAGCGTCGGGGTCTTTACCGCCGTTCCGTTGCCGTTCAATAAAAGCCCAAACATCCTCAATGTAGCCCCAACTCAACCGATTTTCGGTATCAGAATCAGACCATTTCTTAATCTCTTGAATCGCACCTAATAGAGAGGAACGTTCAGGGCTGTCATCTGACAACAAATCAAATTCATCCTTTAGGGATTGCCAACACCGATTAGCAATTGCAACGGTACAAACTGCCATTTTCTTAGCAGATGATTCCCGATCTAATTGTACTGACATCTCCCCAATATCAGAAGCGTATTTTAGCCGAATCTCCTGATAGTCAATCTCACTATTGTCATTTTCTTCTGATGAT
>JBIPMC010000099.1:0-6797 GCA_044369345.1 Terrimicrobiaceae bacterium | reverse complement strand
CGAAATGCGATGCGCGCGTGGCGGCATGGCAGACCACACAAGCTTTAGACTCATGTTACTTGAGCGTTGTGTCACTGATGGAAATTCGCCTTGGAATTGAATTGGCCCACCGCCGCGATCCTCAGCAAGCCGAAATCCTTCAACGCTGGTATCACTCCAAAGTTCGTGCTGCATTTTCCTCGCGCACGCTGACCATCACGCCAGAGATAGCTGAGAAATGCGCAGAACTCCACGCCCTGCGTCCGCGTCCTTTCCGCGATTCCCTGATTTTGGCGACGGCTCTTGTCCACAACCTTGTGGTGGTAACTCGAAATACAAAGGATTTTATCGATTCTCCCGCCCAGGTTCTGAATCCGTGGGCACCTCCCGAATAAGATGAAAACATCCATTTCCCTCGCGATCCCCATCGTTGGGCTTGCAATGTTTGCCTTAAGTTCCTGCATGCCCCAGCGCGAGTTCGTGCAGTTCGGCAATCCCGGCACCTTCCACCCTGGCACACGGCACTCGGGAGGGGGATCCAGCGGCCCGGATGGCGAATACGATTCCTATGAATTGGTCGATCATGGTGGCGTGCCGAATCAAGGCATCCCGCCGATGTATTCTGGGCAGCGGGGCAGCCACTACTCGGCAGCGGTTCCCGGCTACGATGCCTACGGAAATCCCGTCACGGTGATTGTTCCAAATCCGTGGTGAGAAAGTCGCCAGCGCAGCTGCCGTTTCATTAAAATGATTGAAACCATTAGGTGATGGTTTATGGTTTACTCATGAATCTTGATTCACTGTCCCAGAAAAAACGGCGGCTCGATGAATCTCGCCCCCTGCCTCCAGAAGTTCTCAAAAACTTGGAGCAGTGGTTTTTGATCGAACTGACCTATACCAGCAACGCTCTGGAGGGCAATACGCTGACCCGACTTGAGACGGCAGTGGTGGTGGAGAAGGGCTTGACGGTGGGCGGGAAGTCGCTGGCGGAGCATCTGGAGGCCACAAACCATGCGGCCGCGCTTCGCAAGGTGCTGGAGATTGCGCGCTCGCCTGTCGCGAGCCTCACGGAGCATATTCTGTTGGACCTTCACGCCATGATTCTTCGGGGCATCGATGATGCAAATGCGGGGCGCTATCGGTCGATCCCGGTCCGGATTTCGGGTTCGAGAGTCGTCCTGCCGAACCCGGCCAAGGTGTCAGCATGGATGGCCGAGTTTTTCAGGGATTTGCTTGCGATGGCTGGGAGCCACCCGGTCGAAATCGCTGCAGAAGCCCACTATCGCTTGGTGACGATCCATCCGTTCATCGATGGAAATGGCCGAACGGCGCGGTTGCTGATGAACCTCATTCTTCTTCAGAACGGCTATCCCCCGGCATTGATCCGGACAAGGGACCGGATTCCTTATTTGAAATCCCTCGAAAAAGCCCAACTCGGAGGGAGCAAGGAGGACTACTTGAAAATCATTTCCAGGAGCGTGGAGCGGTCGTTTGCGATCTACTTCCAAGCCCTGGGCGGTGAGCAGCCGAATGCCGTCGCCTCGTCGGACCTCCTTCGCATCGGAGATCTGGCCAAAAAAACCGGCGAGACCCTTGCCACATTGCGGCACTGGATGAAGCAGGGCCTGCTGGAACCTGCGGATACGACGGAGGCCGGGTATCAACTCTTTGAACCCGAGGCGGCGGATCGGGTGCAACGGATCCGTGAATTACAAAGCCATCGCCGCACGCTCGCGGAAATCCGCCAAGAATTGTCCTTAAAGGAAATTTAACCCCAGACTCATTCCACGCGAATCTGCGGCGAATGCTGCTGAAACCGCTTTCAAAAAACACCGATCTTCAAATTCCCAGCGAGCGGTTGATTTCGCAGATCGAGCGGTAATTTCAACTCCTTGAACGGCTCAAATAGAAATGCAAGACATTGCCATTTAAAGCCTCCAATTTGACTCCTCGCCATGCCGCTCCTACCCTTGCAGGGAACCTTCAACCACCAACCAACACTATGAAAAAACTTCTTATCCTCGCCACACTCACCACGGCATTCGCCGCATCCGCTCACGCCAATTCCTGGGGCTTCAATCTCGGCAACGGCGCGGGATTTTATTGGGGCAACCAACCGCGAACCACGGTCTATGCAGCACCCGTCTGCGTCGCACCTGCTCCGGTTTACTATGAACGCCCAGTCGTCTTCACCGCACCGCAGACCGTTTATATGCAGCCCTACCAGCAAATGCGCCCCGTAGTTTATCCACAAACAGTGATCTACCGCTCGGAGCCAGTCGTGGTCCATAAACAACACCGCCGCTGCAAAAATCGCGCAGTCATTTATACGAACCGCTGGTAATCACTATGAAACGCTTTACCCTCGCCGCTCTATTCCTCGCAGCCATTCCAGCCAATGCAGATAATATGATCGCTATCCTGAAAAATTCATCAACCGTCGAACGTCGTGATGCTGCGACCGGCGCCTTCAAAGGATCTATCTCAGTAAGCAACGCAACAGATGTCGGATGCGACGGAGAGACGATCGCCGTGCTTCTCGGCAACGGCACCGTCCAGCGTTACAACGCGCAGAGCGGGTCCTTCCAAGGCTCCATCTCGATCAGCGGCAAACCCAGCGCGGTTCAAGTTAGCGGCGGCGTGATCGCCGTCACCACCGAGCGCAGCGTGAACCGCTACAACGCCAAAACCGGTGCCTACATGGGATCAAGTTCGCTGTAATTTTTGCTTTTACCGAAAGATAGCTTTCGGGCAAACAACATGAAATGACTTCAGCCTTTCGCCCGCATCTTACCAAACTTTGGGGTCTGGCATTTTTGGTCATTTCCGTTTCGCTCCACGCAGCGTCGCCCAAAGAGGCTTTGCTGATTGCGAATGGGAAATACTCGCATTTTGCTGGTCTGGCAAATCCCCCCTCGGATGCTGAAAAGTTGCAGGCCGCGCTGGAGCAGCTTGGCTTCCGCGTGCGTGTGGTGCGTGATGGGAACCGCGAGGAAATGCTTGAGGCGATCAGCGAGTTCGAGCGCGGACTTCGCAATACGAGCGCGATTGCTTTTTTCCACTACGGCGGACACGGAGTGCAAGTGGATGGCAAAAACTATCTGCTTCCGGCAGATGCCGACATTCCAGATGAGCGGCGCGTTGCTACGAGAGCGGTGGCACTGGATGAAGTGATGACGGCGATGGATGCTGCCGCAGCGCGGGCGAGCATAATCGTAATCGATGCGTGCCGCGACAACCCGCTACCTGCTGGTAGCGGCAGAAATCTCGCAAGAGGTCTTTCTGTGGTCGGCCTAAAGCCGAAAAACTCAATCGTCATCTACGCGGCGGAGGCGGGAAGCAAAGCACTCGATGGCCTCTTCACTCCGATCCTGGCCAGTTCGCTCCTGCAAAAAGGGCGAACGATTGATCAAGTGATGAAAAGCGTCCGAAGCGAGGTCTACGCGAAATCTAGCGGCCAGCAGACGCCCGGCGAATACAACCAGCTTTTTGAGGAGTTATTTCTCGGTGAAATGCCGGAAGACAAAATGGTGCCAGAGGCCATCATCACGGCAACGCCATCGCCCAATCCACATCCTGCAATTTTGCCAGAGGCTGAAGGAAAAGAAACTATCGCAGATTTGAAAATACGCGCAGAGCAAGGGGATGCCCGGACTCAAAACTATTTAGGCATTTGCTATGCACGAGGCGAAGGTGTGTCGAAAAATGCCGCCGAGGCGGTGAAGTGGTGGCGCAAGGCTGCTGAACAAGGGGATGCCTCAGTTCAATATCATCTAGGAACTTGCTACGAGTTGGGCGAAGGCGTTCCGAAAGATGTGCTTGAGGCAGTGAAGTGGGTTCGCAAAGCTGCTGAGCAAGGGCATGCCGAGGCTCAAAACTATTTAGGAACTTGCTATGCACAAGGCGAAGGTGTGCCGAAAAATGCCGCCGAGGCGGTGAAATGGTGGCGCAAGGCTGCTGAACAAGGGTATTCCAAGGCTCAATATAATTTAGGGTTTGCCTGTGCCAATGGCGAAGGCGTGCCGAAAGATATGGTCGAGGCGGTAAAGTGGTTTCGCAAGGCTGCAGACCAAGGGGATGCGGCCGCTCAATTAGGTTTAGGGATTAACTATTACAATGGGTGGGGCGTGCCGAAAAATGCCGCCGAGGCGGTGAAGTGGTGGCGCAAGGCTGCTGAACAAGGGGTTGACTACGCTCATAATAATTTAGGGTTTGCCTACGCCCAAGGCAAAGGCGTGCCGAAAGATATGGTCGAGGCGGTAAAGTGGTTTCGCAAGGCTGCAGACCAAGGGGATGCCGATGCTCAATATAATTTAGGTGCTGCCTACGCCCAAGGCAAAGGCGTGCAGAAAGATACGGTCGAAGCATATGCATTTTTCAATCTTGCAAGTGTTAAAAATGAACAAGCTCTTAAAGGCAGGGATTTATTAGCTAAACAAATGACCAGTCAGCAGATCGCAGCCGCCCAAATGCGCACGAAGGAACTGCAAAAGGAACTCGGGGGTAATTGAGGCGTGGGCGTTGTGAAAGGTAATTGAAAATACAAAAAGTAAAACGGTTTGACATCGATAAAGATCGTCTTACTTTTTCCAGCATGACCGCAATCACCGTTTCCTCGAAATACCAAATCGTGATTCCCAAAGAGTTTCGCAATTTACTGGGAATCAAATCTGGAACCCGACTCCAAGCGATCCCTGACTCTCAAGGCCTTCGCCTCGTCAAGGAGCCGGAGATCGATGAGATCAAGGGGCTGCTCCAGGGCTTGCCGGTGGATGATGCCGCGATTCGCGAGGAGAGAGATCGGGATTTGGCATGACGGTTCTGCTTGATAGCTCGGGCTGGATCGAACTCCTCGGCGGAACGAAGCGCGCGGATTTGTTCGAACCGGCGCTGAGGGCGGAGCGCTTGATCGTGCCGGCGATCGTTCGCTACGAGGTCGGGCGATATGTTTTGGCGCACTCGGGAGAGGTGGCGCGCGAGATGGCTATCCGGGCGATGGCGAAGTTCGAGCAAGTCGCCTTGGATGCCGCCGTGGCGGATGAAGCCGCACTCCTCGCGGCCCAGCACAAAATGGCCATGGCGGATGCACTCATTTACGCCGTGGCTCGGGCGCAGGAGGCAGAGCTATGGACCCAAGACAGCCACTTCGAAAGCCTTCCCGGTGTCCGTTTTTTCAAGAAATAGACAGCATCGAAACGCGATTGCCACGGGGGTGTAAAGTTTCTTCTGTAACTGGGCTCTTCACGAAAAAGACATCAGTCCCACACATTCACATATTTTCGGAAAATTGCCCCTTTTTTTTCCCTCAGCGATCACCCAAGCCCGAATCCCCGATCCCCAATACCGCACCGTGGTTCAATGAACCGCGACCCTTTTTATACCCGATCGGATTTATTATTGCAAAAATAAAAATTGCAGAACCCTTTCGGGTATAGTAAAAGGCATTTGTGTTAAAAATATACTCGATCGGGTATTCCAATGAATGATCCATTGATCCAATTTGTGAAGGCCAAGCGCAAAGCGGCAAGACTGACCCAGCATGATCTTGCGGATCGGGCCGGAGTGGGGCTGCGGTTTATCCGCGATCTGGAGCAGGGCAAGGCATCACTGCGGTTGGACAAGGTCAACCAGGTTCTGGGTCTCTTTGGCCATCGAATGGCTCCGGCACCTTTCCGAGAGGCGGTGGACGATGAGAAAAGCTGAAATCCTTCTCCACGACAAGCCGGTGGGGTTGCTCGAGGAGCTTAATCACGGGTATCGTTTCACCTACTCGGCAGCATATCTCAAGGACCCGGGGGCCGTTTCCGCCAGCCTCACGCTTCCCTTGAGGGCCGAGCCTTTCGAGGACAAGCGGCTTTTTCCCTTTTTTGACGGGCTTATTCCCGAGGGATGGCTGCTGGAGATTGCCGAAAAAACATGGAAGATCGACCCGCGTGACCGCATGGGCCTTTTGTTGGCCTGCTGTCGGGATTGTATCGGTGCTGCTGGAGTGGTGCCGATTGAGGAGGAGGCACCACATGAATAAACCGCGCTGCAAGATTTGCTTGGGTGTCCTCGACGGTGAAGAAATGGATTATCATGCCGCGTGCTGCCGCAGGCTTTTTGGAAGCGCGCAACCTCCGCAGCTTCCCTACTCGTGGGCTGCACTGAATGCAATGGCCGAACAGATCGTCCGCAGCCATGTCGCGGTTCCCGGCGTCCAGCCCAAACTTTCCCTGCACTTGGAATCCGGGCGAACGCGTGGCGCCGGCCGATTCACCCTCGTCGGGCTCGAAGGTGGCTTTATTCTCAAACCGCCTGTGGAACGGTTTCCACAAATGCCCGAACTGGAGCATCTCACCATGCGCATGGCGGCTTGCTTTGGCATGGAAACGGCCGATTGCGGACTGATAGCGATGCAGGACGGCAAGTTAGCTCTGATCGTTAGGCGCATGGATAGGGTGGAAGGGCGCAAGTTGGGCATGGAGGACATGTGCCAGTTGACTGATCGGATGACCGAGGAAAAATACCGGGGTTCGCTGGAGGCAGTTGGCAGGAAGATTCGACAGCACTGCAGCCATCCGGGCCTGGATGCGCTGCGATTTTTCGAGGTGAACCTGTTCAGTTTTTTGACAGGAAATTCCGACATGCACCTCAAGAACTTTTCCCTGATTCGTTCCCAAGCCGGAGAGATTCGGCTCTCGCCGGCTTACGACCTGCTGCCAACCGTGCTCTTGTTGCCTGAGGACGCGGAGGAAAGCGCCCTGACCATCCAGGGCCGAAAAAACCGCATCACTCGGGGGGATTTCCTCGCTTTGGGGAGCGCGTTGGGATTGACC
>JBIPMC010000109.1:0-6512 GCA_044369345.1 Terrimicrobiaceae bacterium | reverse complement strand
AAAATGAATGAGCCGATCGGGCGCTTCGGGTCTTTGAGGTCGGCGCGGGAGCGGCGAAGTGCCTTGCTGATGGCGACGACAGCTTCGTTCTGGCCAATGACCTTGTCCTCGAGTTCTTTCTCCATCGCGAGGAGCTTGGCTGTTTCCTGCTGCTCCATGCGGGAGAGGGGCACACCGGTCCACTTGGAGAGGACATGCATGATCTCATCGGCCGAGACGATGACTTCCTTCTCCTCTTTGTGGAGACGCCACTCGGAGAGAATGGAGTCGAGTTTCTCCTTCGTGTGTTTCTCGGTGTCGCGCAGGGCGGCGGCTTTTTCGAAGTCTTGGGCCTTGATAGCGGCTTCTTTTTCGAGACGGATTTTTTCGATGTCCTCCTCAATATCTTTCACATTCGGCGGACGGGTCATTGCCGCGATGCGAGCGCGGGAACCCGCCTCGTCCACGAGGTCGATCGCCTTGTCGGGCAGGAAGCGGCCAGTGAGGTAGCGGTCCGAGAGTTTGGCGGCGGCCTCGAGGGCTTCGTCGAGGATCTTCGCCTTGTGGTGGGCTTCGTATTTCGGTCGGATGCCTTGGAGGATTTGGATCGTTTGCTCGACGCTGGGAGCCTCGACCTTCACCTGCTGGAAGCGGCGTTCGAGCGCGGCATCTTTCTCAATGTATTTCCGGTATTCGTTGAGCGTGGTGGCGCCCACACACTGGAGTTCGCCGCGGCTGAGGGCGGGCTTGATGATGTTCGAGGCATCCATTGCGCCCTCGGCCGAACCGGCGCCTACGAGCGTGTGGAGTTCGTCGATGAAGAGAATGACATTTTTCGTGCGGCGGATTTCGTCCATGACCGCCTTGATGCGCTCCTCGAACTGGCCGCGGTATTTCGTGCCGGCGACCATGAGGGCGAGGTCGAGCGTGATGACGCGCTTTTCGCGAAGAATTTCGGGGACATTACCCGCGATGATTTCCTGAGCGAGGCCCTCGGCGATCGCCGTCTTGCCAACGCCCGCCTCGCCGATGAGGACGGGGTTGTTTTTGGTGCGGCGGCAGAGGATTTGGATGATGCGCTCGATCTCATCGGCGCGGCCGATGACGGGATCGAGTTCGCCTTTGCGGGCCTGCTCGGTGAGGTCGCGGCCAAAGGATTTCAGCGCGGGAGTTTTGGTCGAGGATTTGGTGCCGGCCGTGGTTTCGGCGGGCACGGAATCGTCGTCCTCGGACGGGGCGAAATTCGGATCGAGTTCCTTCAGGATTTCGTTGCGGGTGCGCTCGATGTCGATTTCGAGATTTTTGAGAACGCGGGCGGCGACGCCTTCGCCTTCGCGGAGCAGGCCGAGGAGGATGTGCTCAGTGCCGACATAGGAATGCTGGAGGCTCTTGGCCTCCTTGCCGGCAAGGGCGAGAACTTTCTTCACGCGCGGAGTGTAGGGAATGTTCCCGGCCATCTTGGTCTCTGGCCCGGAGCCGACTTGTTTTTCCACCTCCATGCGGACGGTCTCGAGGTCGAGTCCCATTTTTTGAAGGACATTCACGGCCACGCCTTGGCCGAGTTTAATGAGGCCAAGCAGAAGGTGCTCGGTGCCGACATAGTTGTGATTGAAGCGGTCGGCCTCCTTGCGGGCGAGGGCGAGAACCTGTTGGGCGCGTGGAGTGAAGTTGTTCATCATTGTTTGGAGTTGGCGGGGGGAATGGAAATTTTCAGGCGTGACATATCCGGCCCCGGCATCTGGTTCAATTTGGCGCGAATGATTGTGGCGCGCAAGGTGTCCCTTTCCTCCGAGGACATTTTCTGGACCTGGGCACCTTTTTGCAAATGCGCGGGCTGGGTTTCAATGAAAAGCTCGTCCACCGGAAAACGATGGGCCTCCGGGAAAACATCGAGGTCGATGCCAAGTTTGATCACGGAAAGAAGGTTGAGCGCCTCCTTCGAGCTCATCGAAAACGCATGGCAGAGAATGCCGTAGGCGCGGCCGATCTGGTCGTGGAGCGTGACGGGTTTGCGCTGGGCGAGGAGGGCGCGGGCGTTCTGCTCGTGCTCGATGATCTGCTCGATCACACGGTTCAGGCGACCGATGATTTCCTCTTCGGTTTCGCCGAGGGTGGTTTGGTTCGAGACTTGAAAAAGGTTGCCCATTGCCTCGGTTCCCTCCCCGTGCAGTCCGCGGACGGCGAGGCCGATTTTGTTCACCGAGTTGATGATTTTATTGATCTGGTCGCTCATTACGAGGGCCGGCAAGTGGAGCATGGCGGAGGCACGCATTCCGGTGCCGACATTGGACGGGCAGGCGGTGAGATAGCCGAGGTGGGCGTCGAACGCGAAATCCAGCGACGATTCGAGCTCGCTATCAACGCGGTTGATCATGTCGAAAACATTGCCGAGCTGGAGCCCGCAGCAGATCGCCTGCATGCGGAGGTGGTCCTCCTCGTTGATCATGACGCTGAGGGACTGGCGGGCATTTGTGACCACTGCGCTGCCGATGGCCTTGGCGGCGTGCTCACGGCTGATGAGGTGGCGCTCGACGAGAACTTGTTTTTCGAGAGGCGAGAGGGATTCCAGAGGCTCGGAGTAGGATTCCTCCATCTCGGGAAGGGCCTCCACAGCGGTTTTTACGAGGCCCATCACCTCAAGACGCTCGGCCTTTTTCGCCCAGCCGGGAAAGGGCTTGTTGCGTATGTTGCGGGCGAGGCGAACACGACTACTCACAACGATCTGCCGGTTCGGGCCGTCGCCCGAGAGCCATTCACCGGAATTCGCGATGATGCGGGAGAATTTCATTTAGACGAGTTCCGCTTCGATTTGGCGGATTTGGTCGCGGAGGTCGGCGGCTTTTTCGAATTCCTCGGCCGCGACGGCCTTCGTGAGCTTGTCCTGAAGCGCTTTGAGTTTTTCGTCGCGCTGTCGCGTTATGTGGAATTTCGCGGGCGTTTTGCCGGTGTGAGCCGTCCCTTTGTGCATGTTTTTCAACATTGGTGCGATGCCCTCGTCGAAGATCGAGTAGCAATTGCTGCAACCGAGGCGGCCGGTTTTTTTGAAGTCCGCTTGAGTGAAACCACAGACGGGGCATTTCACTGCGGCGGGATTTTTTTCAATCTGCTGCAAGTCACCGATGCCGAGGAGCAAGTCCGCCAACGCAAAACCGGTCGGGTCGTTCACGCCCTTCTCTTTGGAACAAGATTCGCAGAGATTCACTTTCTGCATTTTCCCGTCCACGATTTGGGTCAGAAAAACCGTCGCTTCCTTGGTATGGCAAACATCGCACTGCATCGTTTTTTTTCAGCTATAGATCGGTGTGCCTGTGGTGACTGTCAACTCACGGAAACGCCCGATGAGCCGACGCGTGAGCGGGCCGGGCTTGCCGTCGCCGATGAGCCGCGTATCGAGCTTAACGGCGGGAATGACTTCGGCTGCGGTGCCGGTGAGGAAACACTCGTCGGCAGTGAAAATATCGTAGCGTGTCATCATCGGCTCTCGGATTGGAATGCCAAGCTCGGCGGCGAGATCGAAAACCACCGCGCGCGTGACTCCCGCCAACGCCCCGGCGGCGATCGGCGGCGTGGAGATGACGCCGTTTTTGATGATGAAAATATTGTCGCCTGTGCACTCGGAGACGAAGCCCTGCTCGTTAAGCATGAGCCCCTCGCCCGCGCCTGCATTCTGCGCCTCGATCTTTGCCATTACATTATTGAGGTAGTTCAGCGACTTCACCATCGGGCTGAGCGCACCATGCGGGATGCGGCGGGTCGAGCAGGTCACGACATCGAGACCGTTCTCATATTTATCGGCCGAGTAGAGCGTGATCTTCGAGGCGATAATGAATATCGAGGCCTGCGGGCAGAGCATCGGGTTAAGCCCGAGATCCCCCACCCCACGCGTTACGACAAGGCGGATGTAGCCGTCTTGGAGTTTGTTTTGGCGGATCGTCTCGAGAGTGGCCTCGATGACAGCGGACTTTTCCAGCCCAATATTCAGGGCGATCGCGCGGGCCGAGTCGAAAAGGCGGTCGATGTGTTCTTCGAGGCGGAACACGCGTCCATTGTAAAACCGGATGCCCTCAAAAACCCCGTCGCCGTAGAGCAAGCCATGGTCGAACACTGAAATCTTTGCGTTCTCTTTGTCGTAAAATTCGCCGTCTATGTAGATTTTCATGTGGAAAAATTCGCCGGCAAACCATCGCCGGATAGATGGCAAAGACTAACCGAGCACTTGGGCATCACAAGCCCGTAGAGCGGGATTTTGCGGGGAAAAGCGTGCGTGGATTTCGCGGAGCAAAGACGGGCCAGTTTCGTTGAGGGACTCAACCGCGCCGTCGGCGTGAGCGAGATCGGAGAGAGGGTTGGTGGTGGCGACGGCGAGGACCGGGATTCCGGCGCGGCGAGCGGCTTCGATGCCGGCGTGGGCGTCTTCGATCACGAGACAATCGGCGGGCGCGAGGGCGAGCTTTTGGGCAGCGAGCAGGAAAACATCGGGCGCGGGCTTTCCATTCGCGACATCGTCACCACAAACCACGGCATCGAAAAACTCCCCGAGACCCGTGGCGGCAAAGATCGCTTCGAGGTTTTGGCGGGGAGTCGAGGAGCCGATCGCACGAGGAATTTCCTCGTTGCGGAGAGAAGCCAAAAGCTCGTGCGCGCCGGGGAGGATTTGGACGCCGCGTTGACGGACGAGTGCGCGGTAGATCGTCTCCTTGCGCTCGGCGAGCTTCGCGATCTCTGTGGGATTTTTTGCCCAGCCGAGGATGTCAGGAATGATGACTTCGTTCTTTTTGCCAAAGCCGCGTTTGAAATGCCCCTCGGGGAGAGATTGGGAAATTTCTTCGGACAGGATTTCCCAAGAGCGTTCGTGCTCGGCGGAGGAGTCGATGACCACTCCGTCCCAATCAAAAATCACGCCCTTCATGCCGCGAGGAGGCGACGGAGCATTTTCAAATCCGGCTCGGGGCCGACGACCGCGACCGTGAGGCGCGAGGGATCGAGGATTTGGCGCGCCACTTCGCGGACTTCCTCGGCTGTGACGCAGCGAACTCGATCGTTCACCAACTCTGGCTCGATGATTTCGCCGCGGGCAAGGATCGAGCCGCCGAGCCGCATATTTTGGCTGGAGGCGCGTTCCAGCGACATCCGCGCGGTGCCGATCGAGTATTCCTTCGCGCGCCGAAGCTCGGCGGCGGAGATGGTTTTTTTGGAAAGCGACTCGCACTGGGCCAAAACGAGCGAGAGGGATTTCTCGAGGTTCTTGCGGTCGAGGCCGGCGGAAACTCCGAGGTATCCGCCGTCGTTCAATGTCAAAAGATGCGAGCTGACCGAGTAGCAGAGTCCGCGTTTTTCGCGGAGTTCCTGGAACAGCCTCGATGTGGCGTTTGCCCCCAAGACAACATGCAGCAACAGCGCGGCGTATCGGCGTTCGTCGCAGTGGCTGAAGCCGGGAAATGCGATGGAGAGCTGGGTTTGCTGGATGTCGCGGGCGATCGTGGCCAGGCGGGGAGATTGGGTCGGTGGCGGGCAGGGTTTCGCCGCAGGCGGCTTGCGGCTGGGCAGCCCCTCGAGAAGCTGGGCAACCGAATCCACGACCCGATCGTGATCGACTTTTCCAGCTGCCGTTACGACCGTGCTGGCGGCATTGTAGTGGGAGGCGCGGTAGGCGCGGAAAGCGTCGGCATCCATCGCTTCGATAGTCTGGAGCGTGCCGGTGATCGGCCTCCCGAGCGGATGGCCCTCCCAGTATTTTCCTTCCAGCAACTCCTCGACGAGCGAGGCCGGTTCGTCCTGATACATCAAAATCTCCTCGGCAATGACGCCCCGCTCGCGGTCGATGTCGCGGGGCGAAAAGCGCGGATTCATGTAAAGATCGCAAAGCACATCGCACACGCGCGGGAAGTGCTCTGCGGCCGCAGTCGCGTAGTAACAAGTACGCTCTTCGGCGGTGAATGCGTTCATATCGCCCCCAACGCCCTCGATCTCCTCCATGATCCGGCGGGCCGAACGGCGGGCGGTGCCTTTGAAAAGCATGTGCTCGATGAAATGCGAGATGCCGTTGAGCCTAGCCGGTTCGTGGCGTCCGCCAACCGAGGCCCAGACGCCCATCGAGGCGGTTTCGGCGTGGGGCATTTCGCAGGTCGCAATACGCAAGCCACCGGGCAGTTTTGTGAGTCGGGTTTTATTCGGCATCGGATGGTTCTTTTTGGATGAGGTCGGCCTGGTGGAGATTCAAGAAGTCCACCACTCGCTTGGCGGCGTCGGGGGCGGCTGGGCCGAGCAACACAAGGTGGCCTTGCTTGGGCAGGGAGACAAGTTCGGCAGCCGCAAAGCGCGCTCGGTTGCTGACTGCGGGCGGAACCGCCTTGTCCATCCCCCCCTGTAGGACAAGCGTGGGAGTCTTTAAATCACGCAGCGAGGCGAGCGGTTGAAGAAGGTCGTTTTCAAGTCCGCGTTTTCTGGCCGACAGCGGAGCGAGCGAGAGGAGGAGTTCCTGAAAACGCTCCGACTCGTCGGGATTTTGAAGAACAAAATCCACCCAAGTTGAG
>JBIPMC010000098.1:0-6844 GCA_044369345.1 Terrimicrobiaceae bacterium | reverse complement strand
GCCTCCTGCCAGTTGCCGAGAGCTGCGAGGATGTCGCCAAGCTCGAAGCGGAGTTGGAGGTCGGTGGGATTTTGTTCGACGCGTGCACGAGCGGCATCGAGGGCGATTTCGGCGCGTTGTTTTTTGAGGGGTTCCAACTCGGCGGCATAGCCTTCGGATTCTGGCGTGCAGAGATTCTCGGCGATGAACTTCTCGCGGGCCTCAATGGCGAGGTCGAACTGGCGGAGTTGCAAATCGGAGGCTTTGCGCACGAGCGCCATGTCGGAGTTGTTCGTGAGTGAGGCGGCGTAGCTGAACCAGTTCGTGGCGTTTTCCCAATCCTCTTTTTGCTCGTAAAGCTCGGCGATCCGGCGGGCGGTATCGACAATGCCTGGCTCGGCTTCGGCCTTGGCGTGGAGTTCGGCGAGGAGGTTGTCGATCATCTCCTCACTGCGGACGATGCGGGATTGCTGCTCGAGCGCGACGGCCTGGTCCTTGTCCTTGATGAGATCTCGATAGGTCGTCTCTTCCTTGTCCCAACCGCCGGACTGCATGGATGAAGCGGCGGCGGCATCCTTTGCTCCTTTCACGGCGGCGAGGTCGTTTGGCGCAATGGTGATGATGCGTTGATAAATATCAGCCGCTTTTGAGGGCGCGCCGAATTTCATGTGATGCCGTGCAAGTTCGTGCATCACCTTGGTGTCCTTCGGTGTGGCTTCGAGGATGGTATCGAGGGCGAAGGCGGCGATGTCCGGCAGGTTCGCGGCGAGGGCAGCGTCCTTGAGAAGGTGGTTGAGTTGCGGATTTTGCGGCTCGGACTCGAGGCTTTTCTCGATCGCATCAAGTGCGGCGAGGGGGTCTTTTTTGAGCTGGGACTGAATTTTGATCGAGCTTAAGGAGGCGACCGAGAGGCCGGCGAGAAGGCTTTTTTTACCTGCCGCTTTCGAGATGGAGGCCTTGCGCAGGAGTTGGCGCGCGGAGAGGAACTCGGGGTGGCTCTTGAGAACGGTCTGGAGGAGCTGGATGACATAGCCGTAATTTTTGAGCTGCATCGCGCTCATGGCTTTGAGCCAGTTGGCGCGGTGGAACTCGGGAAGGTCTTTTTCGGTTTTTACAGCCATTCAAAAAGGAGTCGCACTATAGATGGGGAGGGGATCGGCTTCAAGCGTGTCAGATCGTTTGCGAGAGGAATCCCCCGTCCACACGCAGGTCGCTGCCGGTGACGAACGAGCTGGCATGCGGGCTGGCAAGGAAAACTGCGGCGCCGGCGAGTTCCTCGGCCTCGCCGAAACGGGCCATGGGCGTGTGGTCGAGAATGGCCTTTGCGCGCGGTGTGGTGGATCCGTCAGGATTGAAGAGAAGCCGGAGGTTTTGCTCGGCCGGGAAAAATCCTGGCGAGATGGAGTTCACTCGCACGCCAGCATTGGCCCACTCGCGGGCGAGGAATTGGGTGAGGTTGAGCACGGCGGCTTTGGCTGCCGAGTAGGCGACCACGCGGGAGAGCGGCAGGTGGCCCGAGGTGCTGGAAATATTAATCACGCTGCCGCGACCCGCATCGACCATGGCCTGCCCGATGACCTGGCAGGGAATGAGCGCGCCGCCGAGGAGGTTGAGTTCGTAGTTTTCCATCCAGTCGTCGGTGGAAATTTCAGAAAAAGGATTCTCGGGGGTGACCGTCACGCGCGAGTCATTGCCGCCGGCGGCGTTCACCAGCACGGACGGGATGCCGAAGGCCAGGGTGGTGGAGGCGAGGAGATTCTCCACGCTCTCGCGATCAGTGGCATCGGTCTCGACGAAAAGCGCCCTGCCGCCGGCTTTCGCGATTTCCGAGACCCGGGCTTTGCCGCGCTCGGCACTGCGGCCGGCCACCACAACCTTGGCACCGGCGGTGGCGAGGGCTTGGGCCATACTTCCTCCAAGAACGCCGGTTCCGCCGATGACAACGGCTACTTCTTCGGAGAGGTCGAACAGGTTGTTGGCCATAGGGGCGCAGACTAAAAACAAATCGCTTCCTGCCCGCACGGCTTTTTTTGGCTTCCGATGATGCTCGCCTAACAGCAAAATTACTCGGACCATGTTGAAAGACACTCAAAGCGAACGGGACCACCGCCGGATTCCGATCGACCGCGTGGGGGTGAAGTCGCTCCGCTATCCGATGCAGGTGCGCGACAAACACCACGCAGTCCAGAGTACCGTGGCGACTCTGCAAATGACCGTCGATCTTCCTCACCATTTCAAGGGCACGCACATGAGCCGCTTTATCGAAGTGCTCGCCGAGCACGGCCCAGTGATCCATGTGGCGAACATCCGCGACATCCTCGAGAAAATGGCCAAGCGGCTCGAGAGCGACTGCGCGCATTTCGACATCGAGTTTCCATTTTTCCTGGAAAAAAAAGCGCCCGCGACCGGCGCGCCGGGGTTGATGGATTATACCGTTCGTTTCAATGCCACTCTTGCTGCGGGGAAGATCGATTTCATTGTCACAACGATCGTGCCGGTAACCACGCTCTGCCCGTGCTCGAAGGCCATCAGTGCCGCTGGCGCACACAACCAGCGCGGTCATGTGACCCTCTCCGTGCGTTGCAAAAAGCCGATGTGGGTCGAGGACATGATCCTGCTCGCCGAGGAGTCCGCCAGCTCGGGACTCTACAGTCTTTTGAAGCGACCGGATGAAAAACATGTCACCGAGCAGGCCTACAACAATCCGGTGTTCGTCGAGGATTTGGTCCGGAATGTCGCGGTTCGCTGCGAGGAGGACACCAACATTCTCTGGTATCGTGTCGAGGCGGAGAATTTCGAGTCGATCCACAACCACAACGCCTACGCTTCGATCGAAAAACACCTCGAGGCCGAATGACCGCGCCGATTTTTTTGCCGCTTGAAGCGCGGGTGTTTCCCGCTAATTTTCTCCACGCTTTCCTCGGGGGTATAGCTCAGTTGGTAGAGCGTCTCGTTCGCAATGAGAAGGCCAGGGGTTCGAATCCCCTTACCTCCAATTTTCACTTCGCCGCATGACCGTGGTTCCAGATCATGTCCGGACTTGGGCGGAGATCGATCTCGATGCCATTCGCCACAATCTAGGCGTTGTGCGTCGCTGCATCGGCCCGGTCGCGGAAATCCTCGCGGTGGTCAAAGCCGACGCCTACGGTCATGGCGTGGCTCCTGTAGTGCGAACTCTTGCGCCAGAGGCGGCAATTTTCGGGGTTGCAAATATCAAGGAGGCCCGCGAGGTGGTGGCGCTCGGCACCGACCGGGAGATCATGCTGCTCAGCGCCTGTCTGCCCGCCGAAAGGCGACACGCGGTCGCGGAGAAATTTATCGTCACTGTCTCGGGAGCCGAGGAGGCGGCGGCGTTTGCGGACAGCGGGCCGACGCGCATCAATTTCAAAATCGATACCGGCATGGGCCGCATCGGTTGCCCGGCGGACTCGGCTTTGGAGGCTTTGCGCCTCATTCAGGGAATGAGAAACATCGAGATTCACAGCGTCTCCACGCACCTGCCGAGCGCGGACGAGGATTTGGTTTTCACCGCGTCCCAGCTTGAGGAATTCGCGGAGCTCAAAAAACAAATCCGCGAGATTTTCCCCGGCGTGAAAACCCACGCTCTGAACAGCGCCGGGATTTTGACCCAGCAAATCGAGTGCGGTGAAATCGTCCGTCCCGGCCTGATGCTTTACGGGGCCTCGCCGGTCGCCTCGATGCCGTCAGAACTCCGCCCTGCGCTAGTGTGGAAAGCCCGTGTGGCGATCGTGCGCGAGGTCGCAAAGGGAAGCTCGATCAGCTACGGGAGGACATTCATCGCGCCGGAGCGGATGCGTGTGGCTGTGCTGGCGCTGGGATACGCGGATGGATTTCCGCGCCATGCGTCGGGAAACGGCGCCGGCGTTCTGCTAAATGGCAACCACTGCCCGATTCTCGGTCGGGTCACGATGGATCAAATCGTAGTCGATGTTTCGGCTGCGCCGGAGGTCCGGGCGGGAGACGCCGCGACACTGATTGGGAAAGACGGCGATTCCGAAATCACCGCCACCGACCTCGCCGCGCGCGCTGGCACGATTGCCTGGGAGGTTTTCACCGGCATCGGACAACGCGTTCAGCGCTTCCCTCGCGATCCGGCGGTCAGTTAAAAAAGCGGATCGTCAGAGGAAATCGATAAGTCTCGCCGTTGCTGGCCTTGATCGCGCCGAGGACTCCGCAGGCGACCCACGCGACAAGGACAGCCAGCGGGAACACCAGAGGAATGATCAGGCAGCCAAAAAGCCCCACGAAAATCCACGAAAGCGCCCACCAGAGAGACCATGAAATCTGGAAATTCAGGACATTTCGGCCTGCGTCGTCGAGGCCCGGGACATCGTTTGTCTTTATCAACCAGACAACCAGCGGCCCGAGGATTTGGCCGACACCGACGAGCAAAAATCCCGCCAGCGCGCTGATGTGCAGAATGGTGATCCATTGCCTCGACCCCGGATTGTCCAGAGGCGGCGGGGTCGGATCGTGGTGCGGCGAGTCGTCCATGCCGAAATGATTTCAGTGAACCACACCGTAATCAAGGCGGGTGATTCCCCCGCGCTGGAAATTATCAGTCCTTGCCGCTTGACCGATGTTGGCGCACCCCCCATAGTTTCCCGTTCCGAAAAGTGCGGCGGCGGGGAAAACCTCCCGCCAACACATTCCGGAACCGAGAGATTTATGAATTCCGAACTCATCACAATGCTGGACCTGTTGGAGCGCGAAAAGGGCATCAAGCGAGATGTTCTCGTCGATGCTATCTCCACCGCCATCCTCGCGGCCTCGAAGAAAAATTTTACCTCCGGCACACGCGAGCTACGGATCGATATCAACCCGAAATCCGGCGCCATTCGCGCCCTAGCCAAGCTCATCGCCCGCGAGAAGGTGGAAAATCCCCACGACGAAATCGCGATCGCCAAGGCCCGCGCTGTCAAAGCCGATGTGCACGAAGGCGAAGAGATTGAGTTGGAAGTGACGCCACGCGACTTCGGCCGCATCGCCGCTCAGGCCGCCCGCCAAGCGATCAACCAGCGCCTTCGCCAGATCGAGCGCGATATGATTTATGATGAGTTCAAAGACCGCGCCGGAGAGATCGTTACGGGCACCGTACGCCGCTTTGAAAAATCCGATGTGATCGTCGATCTTGGCAAGTTCGAGGGCGTCATGCCCTCCCGCGAGCGCGTGATGACCGAGGATTACAATGTCGGCGACCGCCTCCGCACTTATGTCGTTGCGGTCGAGAGCGGCAACCGAGGCCCCGAGATCATCCTCTCCCGCAGCCACCCGAATTTTGTCCGTCGCCTTTTCGAACTTGAAGTCAGCGAAATCGCCGACCGCACCGTGGAACTCAAGGTCATCGCCCGCGAGGCCGGGTTCCGCACGAAAGTCGCCGTCCACAGCGCCGATCCTAAGGTTGATCCCGTCGGAGCCTGCGTCGGCATGCGCGGCGCCCGCGTGAAGAATATCGTCCGCGAGCTCAACAACGAGAAAGTGGACATCATCCGCTGGGACCCAGATCCGTTGAAATTCGTCACGGCGGCTCTCAAGCCCGCCAACATCCGCTCGATCACCACCAACGAGGCCAAGAAAACGATCCATGTGCTCGTTCCGAAGGAGGATCTCTCCGTCGCCATCGGTCGCCGCGGCCAGAACGCCCGCCTCACTTCGAAAATGTGCGGCTGGGATGTCGATATCCAAGAAGACAAGCGCAAGGAGGAGGCCATGCAAACCCAAGCTGCCGAAGCTGCGCACTCGCTCGCCGAGGCCCTCGGAATCAGCGAGGGCGAGGCCAACAAGCTCGCGAACGCTGGCATGAATTCGATAGAGGTCATCCAGCTCGCCGGCGCGGAAGATATCGCCGAAGCCCTCGGCGCGGATGCCGCCACCGGTCAACGAATACTCGACGCCGCCCAAGTGCTCCAAAAAGCCTAGGGAGTATGAAAACCTGCTCCCGCCCAGAAAATTATCATGGCAGAGAAAACCAAGAAAAAAACCACCGAAAGCAAGCCGACGGCGCCCCACCGGCGTTTGGGCGCGTCCTCGCGTCCCACCCGTCCGGCCGCTGAATCACCGGCTCCCTCCCCTGCCAAAGAAAAGGAACCCAAAGTACAAGGCCCGACCGTTGATCTCCTGAGTCCGGAGAAAAAGGTCAAAAAGGCCACCACCCGCGAGGGTATCAAGCCATTCATCAAGCCTCTCGGTGCAAAAGCCCCGCTGCCCCCTCCTGCTGCTCCCGCGCCCGAGCCGGTGGCGGAACCGGTGGCGGAACCGGTTCCTGCCGCGCCGTTCGTTACCAACCTGATTGAGCCAGAACTTGAGAAACCCCTTGTTTCAGAGGACACGACCGGGAAGAAAGCCCTCCAAGTCAAGCCTCCTGTCAGTGTCAAGGTTCTAGCCGAGCTTCTGGGCCTGAAGCCGTTCCAGCTTATTAAGGACCTCATGTCCTTGCAGATTTTTGCGAACCTTAACCAAACCGTGGAAGCCGATGTCGTCGCGAAGGTTTGCGACATGCATGGTTTCCTTTTCGAGCGCGAGAAAAAGGACACCTCCAAGGGCCATCACAAGGTCGAGCAAAAGGTTGAAGTTCCGAAGGCTCCCGAACCTGAGAAACTCGTCGACAAGCTACAGCTCCGCGCCCCGATCATCACTTTCATGGGCCATGTGGACCACGGCAAAACCTCGCTCCTCGACGCGATTCGCAAGGCCCGCGTGGCTGCCGGCGAAGCGGGTGGCATTACCCAGCACATCGGAGCCTACAGCGTTGATCGCAAGGGCCAGAAAATCACTTTCCTCGACACCCCGGGCCACGCAGCCTTCACCGCCATGCGCGCCCGTGGAGCGAATGTCACCGACATCG
>JBIPMC010000097.1:0-6887 GCA_044369345.1 Terrimicrobiaceae bacterium | reverse complement strand
CCGAGAGCGCGGACGGCGAGGAATTCCTCGACATACATCCACGAGAGAATCGCTCCGGCGACTATCGCGATGAGCATCATACTGCGGAGGCGGGAGAATTCACCGAGGTCGAGATCGCGGACCATCACAAAAGCCCAGACGGCGGCGGCTGCGAGCAGGATGGTCGCCATCGTGCGGGAGCGGGGGAGGGCTTTTGCGAAACGCATGGCGCCGTCGGCGTTGGCGAGTGCGAGGGCGTGCGAGAGCAGAAGCAAAATCCCAGCGGCAAGGCCGGTGGTTTGAAGCGAGAGCTGGTAGATCATTTTTTCTTCTTTTTCTTTTTACGGGGTGCAGGCTTGGCTCCGAGGCTTTCCCAGAGCCGTTCGCCGAGGGCAATCTGGGCGGCGGCGACCTGAGCCTCTTTTTTGCTGGAACCCTGACCTTGACCCAGTTCGATGCCGTTCCAAACAACGCAGCAAATGAAAATCTTCGAGTGCTCAGGGCCGGTTTGCGAGATGATGCGGTAGTCGGGCGAGGTGGGCTGTATGGCTTGGAGGATTTCCTGCAAGTAGCCCTTCGGGTTGATTTCCTCGGGCTGGTTCGCGATCTCGGTGAAGACGCTTTCCATTTGGCGGAGGATGAAAATGCGGGCCGCGTCGTAGCCACCATCCAGATAAATCGCGCCAACGAGGGACTCGAAGGCATCGGCCAGCGTGGAGGCGCGTTCGCGACCCCCATTCGCTTCCTCTCCTCGCCCCATCATAATGAAGCTGCCGAGATCGATCGCCGCAGCGCGCTCGCGAAGAGCGGGCCGCGAGACGATGCGGGTGCGGAGTTTTGTGAGCTGGCCCTCGCCGAAATCGGGGAACATCCGGAAGAGATGTTCGGTGACGGAGACCTGAATCACCGCATCGCCGAGAAACTCGAGGCGCTGGTTGTCGAAAGGAAAACTTTTTCTTTCGAGCGAAATGCTCGGGTGGGTGAGCGCCTCGGCAAGGAGAAGGCTGTTGCGGAACTTATAGAGAATCCGTTCCTCGAGCGGATTCATGATCGAAGTTTTCGGAGCATCCATCATCTCAACGCAGTTCCTGGAGGGGAAACGGTTTCTATGCGGGACAGTGTGTCTGACATGGGGGAAAAGATGGGCGATTAGCGGGTGCGGCGCAAGTTCACTATTGGAAGCGATTAAAGCGACATCTTCTCCCCTTGCGGGGTCGCAGCCAGGGTGTTTTCACCGACTTGGGCCAAAGCGCGAGGCAACGGCTTCGGAGTGATGAAGACCTGCGCGTTCTCTCCGATGGAATCGAACAATTCGATGACATCGCACGATCTCATGCGAATGCAGCCGAAGCTGACAGGTTGGCCGATATTCCGCTCTTCGGGCGTGCCGTGGATGTAGATGTAGCGCGAAAAGGCATTCCGGTTGCTGGGCTCCAGACCTTCCAGCCAGAGGATACGCGTGACGATGGGATCGCGGCCCGGGGCGTTCACCGGGAGAACCTCGCCGGTCGGCACGCGGCCTTTGAAAACTGCTCCGGCCGGCATTTTGTTGCCGATCTTTTTCTTGATCCGCAATTTTCCAAGTGGTGTGGCATATGAGCCTTGCTTATCGCCGAGGCCGAACTTCGAGGTCGAGACAGGGTAGGCCCGGGCGGGCTTGCCATCGCGGATGACGACCATTTTTTGATCGGCCGCACTGATGATCATTTGGTTGCGTGTGTCGGTCGCGCAACTGCCGAGGAAAAGCATGGGAGCAATGAGGATCGCCAAGCTGATCTTTTGGAGGATTTCCAGATGGCCCGTGGCAGTGGATGGCCGCAGGTGGAGCGGGCGCCAACGCGATGCGAAGAAGAGTGCGGAAACATAAACAAAGCCGCCGGCAAACAATGCCTCGATGATTGGCACCCTGGTTCTTGTGGTAACATGCGGCACGGCTTGCCCCGAGCGATCGCCGCGCTTCGGCGTGCGGGAGAACTCGGATTGTTTTTTGAAGATGGCTTCGAGCACGGAGCGGGCATTGCTCACTGCCATGCCCACTCCCAGAGCGATCAATCCAGGCAGAAGAGGATTTTTTTTGATCCACCCATGAGGGTGCGACTGCCAGAGAGTGATGGCGTAAAAGGCGAAAATCGAAACGGTGGTAGCCAAAAAGATCGGGAGATCGACGAGCCCAGTGCTCCACACGCTGGCTTCCGAGTGACTCTGAAAGAGAGTCAGCAGGCAGACCAAAACAAGAAGAAGACAGGCGAAATTCGAAGTGAGATGGACCATGGCTTCGAATTTCAGCGCGAGTGGAATGCATGTCCGCCACACAGCCGGGAGAGGCTTCAGGCAGGTATGAATCGAGCCTTTAGACCAGCGGTGCAGCTGGGATTTAAAGCCATCGATATCCTCGGGCCGTTCCGCCGGCCCCTCCACATCGAGGATGAAGACAAATTCGCCCCGGGCCGAGTGGAGGCCGTTTTCCAGCGCGCCGGCTTTGTAACTCGTGCGGTCGGTACGGTGGATGCGCGAAAGATCGAGCCCCTGAATTTCCAAACGCCCCCTCGGGTCGTCGATTTTGGCGATGGAATTTAGAGGGCCCCCAACGACATGATATTCATTGAATGCGGGTGGTTTCATGGCGACAATGGGATTCCTCAAATCACCGGCTTGGCTCTGAAAGAGGTCGGTAAAAGGTGCAGACAACGTGCTGGATCCTAAAGCAAATGCTAATAAAAGGGAAATAACCGCCTGTCGTCAAGGCCAAGCCCAGGAGGTAGGCGAGTGTTTCATTTTTTCTTCAAGGAAATGGTTGCACGCCGGACAAGACGCTTTAAATTTAAGACCGCAACACGCTGCGGATTGCCGAAATTGACAAACAACGCGGCCTAAACCGCTTGATCGGAGAAGCCCTCGTTCCAAAAAGCAAACCGGGGATGTACTTATAGATATTACATTACAGTTGGAGGCGATCCTGAAGGGCGTCAAGAGGGAACACCTCTTGAAGAACTTCCTGAACGAAGAGGTTGATGACGCGGTCTTGGCTTACCTCACGGATGCAGATCTGAAGGATTTGGGAGTCTCGAAAATTGGTGACAGGAGGCGCCTGCTTGCAGCCTTCGCGAAGCTAAATCACGAAGGCGCCATGCTCCAAGCCACACCGATGTCCAAGGCCACGGTCGCCACGCCGCATGTGAACAGCATCGGGATGCCATTCGTGCCCGTGCCCGGCTTTAAGACTCTCGGCTGCATCTGGCCGACCCGCGTGTGCGATTACAAGCTTTACTGCATCGAAAAGGGCATCGAATTTCCTGATCAGATAAACCCCACCGACTCCACCCATCCCGTCATCAATGTGAACTGGCACGATGGCATCGATTTTTGCCTCTGGCTTACGGCCAAAGAGCGCGAGGCCGGGCTCATGCCCGAGGATCAATTTTACCGCCTCCTCACCGATCTCGAATGGAGCGCGGCGATTGGTCTTTCGCACGAGAGTCAGGAAACTCCCGCTGAGCGCAGCAAGCAAAAGCCCGGCTACCCGTGGGGTTCCGGCTACCCGCCTCTTCAGGGCGTCGGCAACTACCACCAATCTCTCAAGGTGGATGACTTCGAGTTCACATCGCCCGTTGGCACTTTTCCCGCCAACGAATTCGGTTACTTCGATCTCAGCGGCAATGTCTGGGAATGGTGCATGGATAATTTCAATTCCTCCCGCGCCTACCACACGCTGCGCGGCGGCGCGTGGGATTTATACGGCAGCGGCCTGATGTCCTCGGCGCGGAATGCGAACGACCCCAACAGCTCCGGAACCAGCGTGGGATTCCGCATCGCCTGGGCGGTGCAGGAGCATTATTCCAACCACCCAAAACCAGTCCGCGCTTAGTCGTTGGCTTTCGCCGTGACATCACGGTGCGGGTGCGGAAGATGCCGCCTCTATGAAATTCCTGTGGCGATTTTTGGCTGTGGCTGTTCCCCTGCTTGCGCTTGCAGCTGGCCTGTGGGCTTGGCTCGGGCAGCCTGTTTCCGATCAGGAGTTGCTGGCGAATTTTGCGAAAGCCGGGGATTTTTTTCGGGGGTTCCAAAGTCTCGGATCGTGGCCATGGTGGTCGCCGATCTTCCAGCAAGGCACGAGCCTCGCGCCGGCATGGGGGGTGATGCTATCGAATGCTTTGCTGCTCGCGAGTGCGGGAGCTTTTGGTTTTGTGGCAGGAAGCAAAGTGGCTGTTGCCATCTGTCTTTTGGCTGGCGCAGCGGGGATGTTTGTCTTTCTGCGGCGTTGGGCCGGAAAACTGACTGCTGCTTGGTTGGGCGCGGTTTTATTTCTGCTGAATCCCTCGGTGCTCACCCGCACGGCGGAGTTTGAGCATTTTGTGGTCATCGCCTCGCTGGCCGCCTTGCCCTGGGTGTTATGGGCGATGGCTGGGTTTTTGCAGGCGGGAACTGTTCGTTCGGCCGTGGTGCTGGGCGTGGCGTTTTCAGCGTTGGCGCTCGCCTACGGGAAAACCGCACTCATGGCGTTGCCTGCGCTGGGAGCTTTTGCGGTGGTCGAATTTCTGGCAAGGCCCCGCGCGGAAAGGCCGGGATGGATGCCGTGTGGAGTTGTGGTCGGCGTGGTGTTTTTTCTCGCGGCGGTTCCAAATCTCCCTTCGATTCGAGAGATAGGTTTTTTGGCGATGTTCGAACTCGGTCCGTTCGAGGGCTGGCAACAAGCTTTCAGCGCCAAGAGCGCTCTGAGCTGGTTTGATCGCGGCGGCTTGCTGGGCGAGGGGATGGATTCTGGCTTCGCGCCAACCACACTCAACGGCGGCACCTACTTGGGATTTGTGGCCGGAGCAGTGCTCGCGGTTGGCTTTTTGCGCGGGTCGCTTCACGAAAATCTGGCTGGCCGCTCGGCGAGGCTATTACTCGCTATCGCGCTTGGCCTGTTCTGGCTTTCCTTCGGCCCGCGCAGCGTTCTGGGGGGGCACTTCGAGTTTTTGCGGATGTCAGCAGGCGCAGCGGATTTTACTCCCGCGATTGCCTGGTTTCTTCTCGGCGCGCAGGTCTGGATCATTTTCCAACTCGTCCCTCCCGGGTCTCAAAAATGGCGTTGGATCGCGGGCGTGTTGTCGCTCGTTTATTTGGCCGTTCCTGGATTTCGAATTCTGGAATGGCTGCCGTTGTATTCGAGCATCCGTGCGCCGTTTGATTTTTATCAAGTCACCGGAGCGGTGTTCGTGAGCGGAGCTGTTGCGCTCGCCGCATCTATTGTCCTTTGGCGCATTCCTGCGCTGGCCGTTGGTTTTGTTCTTTTGACGGCGCTGGATGCAGGCATTTATGCGAAATCCATTTTCACGCCGAAGATGGATCATGGGGTGTGGTCTGATTTTTTGGAGTCGCAGGATTTTCTCGAATCCTCGCCGACGCCGGGTCGCGTCTATCCATTTTCGGGTCGATATTTTTATTTGATGACGCCTTGGCTCTCTGGGCGTCCACTCGCTGCCGAGGCTTTCAACAACTACCTCCAGCAACGCTACGCAGGCGTCTTGCAGGCGTCTGCATTTCTGTCGGACGATCAACTTGAAACCTATTTCCGCGTCGCGGGGGTCGCTTATCTGCTCGTAGACAAAACCGACCCCGATACCTCCTCCAGCCAGCAGAAGCGCTTGCGCAAAATGTGTCCGGTGGTTTTCGAAAACACCAACATCGTCGTGCTCGAGGTGAAGAATCCGCTTGGTTGCGCCTTCCTCGCTCGCGATTTCATCCAGACTTCCTCGGATGGCCCGGGGACTGCCGAGGCGGCACTCGGCGTAGCCGCGCACAATTTGGCGTTGATTCAAACTCCGGGTGCTGAGACGGGGAATCCGGGCCTTCGCGGGCGTGTGGTGGACAGCCGGATTGCCAAACGCGACGGCGAGGTTTTGGAGGAGGGGCGGCCTTTCGAGGCGGTCAAAACAAGAGGTGTATCGAACTACCAGCGTGCGGAATTTGAGGCGACCGGCGAGCCGGGATGGCTGTGTTTCAACCAAGCCTGGCATCCGGACTGGCGCGCGCAATCGGCCGGCCAGGAGACTCCTGTGAGAAAAGGCCTGCTGGCGTTTTCCGCCGTAAAAACCGATGGCAACAGCCCGGTCATTTTCGAGTTCCGGCCGCCGTGGTGGTATGACTGGTGCGCGTGGTCTGCGGTCGCGGGTTGGTTAGCGGCGTTGATTTATCTGGCCTTTGGAGTCAGGCGGGGCGTCGACCGGTCAGGGCTCGCTGGAGCGTGAGTTGGTCGGCATGCTCAAGCCCGCCGCCAGCCGGCAGGCCGTGTGCGATGCGGGTTACGGGAATGCCTTGCGGAGTGAGAATCTCGGTGAGGTAGTTCGTTGTCGCCTCGCCTTCCACATCGGCGCTGAGTGCCAGAATGATTTCCGAGGGGCGGTTTTTTTCGATCCTATGAAGAAGCGGATCAATGCGGAGTTGTTCGGGGCCGATGTGGTCGAGCGGCGCGAGTCGTCCACCCAACGCGTGGTAAAGTCCACAAAAAACACCGCTGCGTTCGAGCGGGAGAATATCGGTTGCTTGTTCGACTACGCAGAGTTCTTTTCCCTGCCGAGCGGCTTGCGAGCAGATGCCGCACAATTCCCCCTCGGCGAAAAATCCGCACTCGCGGCAGGGATGGATCGAGGAGGCTGCGGCGCTGATTGCCTCGGCGAGTTGCGCGGGGCGGGCGTCTTTGTGCCCCAGAAGCCAAAGCGCGCAGCGTTCCGCGCTGCGTGGTCCAAGGCCAGGGAGACGGCGAAGCTCGCGGGTGAGTTGGTTGAACGGTGTCGGGTAGTCGAGCGGCATGGCGAAATCAGGCGAGAACGCCGTCCACAATTCTAACCAACCGATCGCCACGCGCGGCCAAGCGGTCATCATGCGTTACAACGGCCAGGGTGCGTCCGTCGGCTTTGGCCAGGTCG
>JBIPMC010000096.1:0-6898 GCA_044369345.1 Terrimicrobiaceae bacterium | reverse complement strand
AACCGCAAGAGACGGGCGGCAAGGTCTGGCATTGATCCGCGCAGCAGCAGTTCGATAAAGTTGTATGGGGGTGAGCTAGAGTAGTCGCAACAGAAATGACCGGGAGGCCGAGTGCCGCCACTAGCAAGATTCCTGCAATGGTCAGGGTTTTGCTCACGACAAAAATATAATCGCTTTTTTGAGTTCGGCAAGTGGAGGAAGTTTCGGTTCGACGGAAGCAGGGGGATCGTCCAGTTTGATCGCCCTTTTTTTAACGACCGATGCTGACTCTTTCGCAAGTAACCAAATCCTATGGCGGGCGTGTTCTTTTCGAGGACGCCTCCCTGCAGGTCAATCCCCGTGACCGCATTGGTCTCATCGGCCCGAACGGTGCTGGCAAATCCACTCTCTTCGGGCTTCTGCTCGGCCACGACGAGCCGGACGAGGGAAATGTGGTCACACAGCGCGGGACACGGGTGGGTTTTCTGCCGCAGGAAACGGCGTCGGTGAGCGCGCATACGGTCATGGAACTCGCCGCCGGGCCTGACGCCGATGGGCGCTCCGAAGCGACCGCAAAACGGATTCTTGCCGGCCTTGCTTTTCGCGAGGGCGATTTCCACCGCCCGCTGCGCGAACTCAGCGGGGGCTGGATCATGAGGGCCCACCTGGCCCGTTTGCTCGTCGAGGAGCCGGATTTGTTATTGCTCGACGAACCCACAAACCATCTCGATCTCGAAACGCTTGGATGGTTTCAAAACCATCTCTCCGGCTATCCAGGCGCGATTCTCGCCATTTCTCACGACCGCGAATTTCTCAACCTCATCTGCAAAGGCATCGTCGAAATCCGGCACCGAAAGCTCATTCGCTACCACGGAAATTACGACGCGTGCCTCGAGCAAAAAAAAGCCCGCGAAGAGCAACAACTCGCCGCCTACCGCAACCAACAGCGCGAGATCGAACACCTCGAGAGTTTTATCAATCGCTTCCGGGCCAAAGCCAGCAAAGCCGCGCAAGCTCAGGACCGCATCAAGCAACTCGCCCGCATGGAACGGATCGAGGCCCCCGAAAGCGATGAGGCGACAGTTCATTTCCGCTTTCCGCAGCCCCCCCGTGGCGGCCAGCGCGTGATCACCCTCAAAGGCGTCAAACAAGCCTACGGCGAGCATGTGGTTTACGAAAATCTCGATCTCGAGGTTGAGCGCGGCCAGCGCACCGTGCTGGTCGGCCCCAATGGCGCGGGAAAATCCACACTTCTGAAAATCCTTGCCGGGCAACTGGCCTTGGAATCCGGCGAACGCACGCCTGGCCACAACTGCTCCATCGGCTACTTCGCTCAGCATCGTGCCGAGGGTCTCGACACCAAGCGTTCGATTCTCGACGAGGTGCAATCGATTGCGCGTCCCGTGCCCGAGCAATCCGCCCGCACGGTTCTCGGCGCGTTTCTTTTCCGGGGAGATGATGTGTTCAAGCCGATCAGCGTTCTCAGCGGCGGTGAAAAAAGCCGGGTCGCCCTCGTGAAACTTCTCCTTGATCCGCCGAACTTTCTGCTTCTCGACGAACCGACCACGCACCTCGACATGCCGAGCATTGATGCGCTCATTCGCGCGCTCGGTCCCTACGAAGGCACGATTTTCTTCGTCAGTCACGATGTGCATTTCATCCGAGCCATCGCGACCTCGGTGATCCATGTGCAGTCGGGAAAAATCACACCCTATTCCGGCGGCTACGATTACTTCCGTGAGAAATCCCGCGCGACAGGGAGTGAGCGCGCTGCCACGATTGCCAGCCTCGGAAATTTCCAACCCGATCGCGCTGGGAAAAAATCTGCCGACGAGCCGAAACTCGGCCTGAAAGAAATCAAAGCCCTCCGCCGCGCCGAGGCCGAGGCGCGCAAGTCCGAAGCCGCCAACCGCCGCGCCCTCGAGAAGCGCGTATCGGAACTCGAAGTCGAAATCCAAATCCTCGAGAGTCGCCAGCAGGAGTTGACCGAGTTGCTCGAAAGCCCCGCCACCTACGACAATCCTGCGCTGGCCATGGAAACAAACCGCGAACTCTCCGGCGTGGCAGACGCACTCGAAAAAGCCAATGCCGACTGGATGGCGGCGGCAGCGAAGCTCGACGCCCCTGTTGAGACATAGGATTTTCTACTTCCGAAGCTCGAGAATGTAGTCCGAGGGTTCATAGTTCTCGATGAGCACCTGGGTTTGGCCGTTGCGGTGCATGCGGGCTTGAGTGACCCAGATTTCGGAGGTCTTATGCGGCGCGAAGAGAATGTCGTCGTGCGTGGCGTTCAGATGCTCGGCGAATTTGTCAGGCGTGAGCCCTCCGCCGAGGTGGTCGCTTCGGCCGGTGGCGACATGGATGGTGCCGAGGATTTTCTCGTCCTGAATGTCGCGGCCAGAGGTGGGGAGGATTTGGGTGCCGAAGCCGAGTTCGCCAAGTTCTCCCGTCACGGGGTCTGAGGTGAGCTTGGCGTTGTGGGCGGCGATAGTCTCGAGGTCGCCGTTGAGAAGTTCGGCCTTTTGGATACGCCCGTTGGCCACATGCATGAGGCCGATGGTGCCGTTTTCGTAGCGCATCGGGAAATGACCGCTCGCACCTGTGGGGACGAAATAAATCTCACCCGCCGGGAGGTTGGCCACATCGGGTTCGTCGCCTCGGCAGAGTCCGTGGCTTTTTTGAGCTTCTTGCTGGTCGAGTTCCAATCGGAGCGTGTGGGTTTTTCCCGAGTAGAGGAAATCAATCTCCACGGCATCGGCTTTGGTCATGCCAAGTCGCATTTTTTCGGCATCGCGGCTGACATCGTCGTAGCTCACCGAGAGCCCTGTGCGGAGGATCGTAGGGTTGACGCCATGCAAGGTGGCTCCCCGGAATTTGTATTGTTTTGCAAAGGCTGTCAGCGGCGCGGTCGCCGAGTAGGTCGAAACGCAAAGAATAATGTCGTGGCCAGGATAAACCTCTTTTTCGAGGCTGACCGTTGCGCCATCAGGTGTCACGGCCTCATCAGGGAGATCGAGGTTGCTGCCGCCGGTGGACTCGTAGGCGAAAATGCCGCCGCCCTGAAGGCCGAGCTCCTTCATGACACGGGCGTGAAGCGGCTTGTGGAAAAAGTTCACCGCGTTAGCTTGGATGGTCAGCTCCGGATTTTTGAGAAAAGCAAGATCCTTCATTTGCGAGGGATCGGGCAGATCGATGAGGATGCAGATCCGCTGGCCCGCACGAGGCTCGAAAGTGCTTTTGAGAAGGGTGGCCAGGTCGAAAGCCGGAAAAATGCGGCGCGCGGCTTGCTCTTGAATAGTCGCTGATTTCATGGACCCATCATTACGAGCATTGACACGATGACGATTCAATTTTCCTTGCGATCATGAAGATTCACCAACTCCCGATTTTGTTGGCGGCATTCGCAGGCTGCCTCACGGCGAATGCTGTGGATTTCAACTCCGTTGTTCTTGAGCAGATTTGGAGGATGCCCGATGGAGGCGGTTATGCCACGACCCGCGAGGCCCATGCCGCGCTAAGTTCCTCGGTGCAAGTCGTGGGAAGCACGGTGGGCATTCAGCCCGCGAAGGCTTGCCCTAGCTACTGTTCAGGCGCGACCTATCTTGTGTTTTTGAAAACGCTGCACGCCGCCGAGAAAAAGGGACTCATTCAACCACTGGGCAATGTCTGGGCAAGCCTCGCTCCCCAAGCCTCGCGAGATGGAGACGGCATCTGGGGGCGTTGGAATGCGAACGGGCCCGGAGCCTCGCGCCTTTTCCACGAACTCTCCCTCGGACGGAATTTTACCAGTTACGCCGAGGCGAGGCCGGGTGACTTTATGAAAATCTTTTGGACCGATGCCGTCGGCAAAAACGAGCGTGGGCATCTTGTGGTTTATCTCGGCGAGGAGGAGATAGATGGCGTGCCACATGCGCGCTTCTGGTCCAGCAACAAGCCGCACGGCTATGGTGAAAAAAGCGTGCCAAAATCCAAAATCGCACGCGCCATTTTTTCGCGACTCGAAACTCCGGTGAACATCCACAACCTCTCTCGGATTCCCAAAAAAGACGCGTATCTGGCCGGGTTGCTCACGAACGAGTCGAGCTTCTCCGAGGCTCTTCAGAAGAGCGGCGTTGCGGAGCCGTGACGCGCTACAACGGCAGAGTCTGGTAATCGAGGCAGAGAAAAATCGTCAACTCGCCTCCATCGGGGAGTTGGATTTTGCGGAGCGGCGAGACTTGGGTGAAAGCGCCCTTGATCGTTTGTGGAAGATCGGATCCAAGGTAGAGTGCGTTCCGGCCGGCGAAGAGGTTATAGCCCTTTTGCTCGGTGAATAACTCATCCACCACCAGATCGCTGGCAATGAAGTCCGCATACGAAGGCCAAAGGCCGAACTGGCTCGTGAGCGCGGGCGATTCAGGAACAAAAACCGGTGGATAAACGCTGCCGACGGCTGTCTTGAAAAACACTGCCAGCACGGAGGCTTGCTCGGTGTTTTCGGCGATGAGAAAACCTCCCCCGTCACTGGCGGGAATCTCCCGTGTCGCCTTGTGGATTTCTTTCGCAACCGAGGACCACATGCCTCGCATTTGTCCCTCCTCGCGCAGCATGATCCCGCTTTGAAGTAACGCCAGAGCGACGAGCACCGAGCCCGCAAGCGGCATCCAGCGGGAGCGAGCGAAATATCCTATAAACGCTGTCATCACGGGAATGAGTGCCAGCCACGCGGCTGTGGAAAAATTCCGGCCGATCATAAACTGATAAATCGACCAAGCCGAAGGCCCCACGGCCGCTAGCAGAAGAAACCGACCGCCGCCACGCTTCAATGATCCCAGCGCCAGAGGCACGAGACCCGCTAGCAGAGCCAGCCCGCCCACGAAGGAATACTCACAAATAAACTCGATCAAATTCCGGCTCAACCCACCGGGTTGGGGGCGCCACCAGGTTTGGAGAGTGCCACCGGCGATGGGAATCCACTCGAGCTTCGCGTTCCATGCGAGCGGGGTCCACATGACGGCCAGAGGAAGCAGGACGAGTGCTGCGAGCGCGGCCCAGTCGGGTTGCTGGTGATTGCGAAGCACGGCAAGAATGGAGACGCAAAATCCGAGAGGCACGAGAATTGCCTCGTAGCGGAAAAGGCAGGCCAGCGCGAAACAGGCGGCGGCGGGCAACCAGTCTTTCCGGCGACCCTCGATGGCGGAATACGCGGCGAGGAGTCCGCCGAGCACACAGACCAAGGCGGGCATCCACGGCCCGACGGTGATGCTGTGCGAGTTGAAAACCGGCAGGGCATTAAGGATGACAACCGTCCACGCAGCCACGGAGGAGTTGAAAAACATCTGCGCGAGCAGGAACGCGAGCCATCCAGCGAACAAAGCAAGGAGCGGCCAGGCGAGGCGCAGAATTTCCAAAGAACCACCGGTGAATAAGCCGAGGAACCTCACAAGATAAGCTGTTGCGGGCGGGCCATCGAAATATGCGGCGGCAAGGCGGTCCCCGCACATCCAATAATAGGCCTCCTGCGGCGCGACTCCTTGTGTGGCCAGCCAGACGATGCGGAGCAACGCGAGAATGCCCAGAATGACGAGAAGGTTTTTAGATTTCACAGACTCAAAAGATCAGGGTGTCGCTGATTGAGACTCGGAGCAAACCACGGCGCTAGCTTTTGCCATGCGAGGCGCAGGAGGATCACAACACCGAGCGCACAGGCAATTCCAATCAATGAACCGGCAAGAACATCCAGCGGCCAGTGAACTCCGACATACATGCGACTGAATGCTACCAGACCCGCTGGAATAAACGCAATCCAGCCCCGGCGGCGGTAAAAGAGAAAACAAACCGTGGCCATCGCAAAGCAGTTCGCGGCATGGGAAGAGGGGAACGAACGTCCGGTGGCGGCAGGAGTTTCGATGGAGGAGGTTTTGACCCGCAGCGGCAGTATGACGGCCAGGACACGCGGTGTTGCTTTGTCGAGATCGATCGTGCGAACGCCTGAAAGAACCTCGTGCGGGCGCGGGCGTTGTACGGTGTTTTTCAAGGTGCGGCAGAGGAGTCCATCGTTGATTCCTATGGCGAGGACTGCAGAAAAGACCATCGCGCGCGCACGAAAACCTCCGAAAAGCAAAAGCGCCACGCCTGCGATGACAACGAGAGGCCACCAAACAGCCCAACTCGAAAACGCCGCCATGAAGACATCGACAAGCGGATGTTTCGGGGCGCTGTTAAGTGCGATGAAGAGTGATTGGTCCAAGCGCGGGATGAATTTGGGAAAGAGATTCGTGGAATGGGGCAATGACGCAAGCCTCCAGCAGCGGGGTGAATCCCCGAAAAGCTTGCGGCTAATCTTCTGCGAGGAGGCGGCGGGCGGTGGCGAGGGTGTCGATATCGGCCTCGGATTTGTCGCGGCGGAGGCGCGCGATCCGCGGGAAGCGGAGGGAGAGACCGGAATTATGGCGGGGGCTAGTGCGGATGGTGTCGAAGGCGATTTCGAGAACAACACGCGGCTCAACCTCGTGGCGGTTGCCGGATTTTGAGACCGTCAACCCGAGGAATTCATCGGTGAGTTCCGCGATCTCGGCATCAGTGAGGCCAGTGTAGGCTTTGCCGAGGGTGACGAGTCGGCCGGTGGATTCATCGCGCAGGGCGAAGGTGTAGTCGCTCAAAACACCGCGCCGTTTGCCGTGGCCGTATTCGACAGCCGTGACGACGACATCGAGCGTCGCGAGGCGTTTCTTGAGCTTCACCCAGCTCCCGCCACGGCGTCCGGGCATGTAGGGGCTCTCGGGGTCTTTGATCATCAATCCCTCGTGGCCGTGCTTGCGGGTGGCTTTGAAGAGATCGTCGAGTTCGGCGGGGCCAAGGGCTTGGAATAGCTCGGCGCGGCGGAGTGGCTCAGTGAAGTTCAAAGCCGCCAAATGCGCTCTGCGGCTGCGGAGCGTCT
>JBIPMC010000095.1:0-6909 GCA_044369345.1 Terrimicrobiaceae bacterium | reverse complement strand
GAGAATCCCGGCGAGGACTTCGGAGAGCTTCGCGGGATTCGATTGGAATCTCTGCAAGGCTTCGGCAAAAACCGCGTCGGCCTCGGCGGCGCGGCCTTGTTGCTTGATGGCGCGGGCGAGGAGCGGCAGACGAACGGCGTCATCGAGCGTCGGCGAGGTCTTTTTCAAAGCGCCTTCCAGCGCGTTCCAATCGCCAAGCGCGATGGCCGCCTCGATCCACAGCCTCACAGCCACTGGGCCGCTGGAGGCTTGTTGGAAAGGCAGAATTTCCAGGACGGCGCGCGGCTCGCCTTGATCCAAAAACCACTGCGCGGCCTTCACCCTTTCGGCTAGGGGAAGCCTGCGAAAAAGCTCTTTGGTTTTTTGAAGAACCGACGGGCGTGTGGCGGGGTTGGCGGCCCATTCGATCTCCGCCGCATCGAGGCGGGAAGCGGTATCGGCAGCGGGGTGAGTGCGATAAATTTGAAGCCAAGCGGCGCGGTCAGCGGGCGAGAGAATCCCTGCGTTTAACCCTCTGCGGAGTGCCTGAAGACCAGCGGGGCCGTTGTCGATCTGCGCCGCGCGCCGCAAGAGTCGGGCGGACTCGGCGGCGTTCAGATCCAAAAGCTCGGAATCCGCGAGGAGAAAATCCGCCAGCGCGGTGAGCGTTTCACTCGACTCCTTGTGTTGCAGCGCGGCACGCAGGGCTTTTTCGCGGCCTGCGCTGTCGCCTTTTGCGGCGAGGATTTGGGCGGCAATCAAATCGGGAAAAGCCGGATCGCCTCCGAGTTTTTCGTTTTTTGCGGCAGCTTCGGCAGCCAAATCCTCGTTCCCATACCGGACGGCGGCGAGGGCCAATAAGCGGAAATCCTCGGCATCAGCCTCACCGGAATCCGCGACCATACGATAATACTCCACCGCCACGGGATTATCCTCCGATTCGCGCAGACGGGCCATCAAACGCGCCGCGCGGGGATTCGAATCATCCAGCGTGAAGGCCTGTTTGAGAGTCTCCATCGCCTCGTCTTTTGCGCCAGCGGCGACCTGCGTTTCCGCCTGAGCGGCCAAGCGCACCGCCCTGTAAGAATCGATTATTTCTTTTCCAAAAAGAAAACCTCGGTAGGCGATAAAAATGACAAGCAGCCAAAAGAGAATCCGGTAAATCGTATGGCGCGAGAGGCCGAGATTCGGTTCCCACCGGCGTTGATAAAAAACCGGCCTCATCGTGGTTCAGGAATTGATCCGAACGGCCCGGGTCTTATCGAGCTTCAGCACGCCTGGTTCTGCAGGGAGTGGCGCCTTGGGGTCGGAAAATTTGGTGCCGTTCCACTGAACGCTTCCGCCTTCGACCAAGCGACGGGCATCGGAGCGTGAGCGGGTGGTTTGGAAACATGCTGCGGAGGCCTGGACGACCACGCTGAGGATGTCGCGCGAGGCGCCCGGCGTGAAAACCGGCAGGTCGGCTTGCGCGAGGTCGCGGGCGCTGAAGCGTGTGTTGAAATCCTCGAGCGCCTGCCCGGCGAGTTCCTCGCTGTGGAAGCGCGCGGTGATCCGGCGGGCGAGGCTTTTTTTCGCCTCCATCGGATGCATTCCGGACGGCAGGGTTTCGTGGAGCAAAATGTCGTAGTAGCGGGCCATCAACTCGTCGCTGATGCTCATGAGCTTTCCGAACATCGTCGTCGGCGTGTCGGTGAGCGCGACATAGTTGCCGAGGCTCTTGCTCATCTTTTGATGGCCATCGAGCCCCTCGAGGATGGGCATCGTCATCGCGACCTGGCGGGGCATGCCCTCCTCGTGCTGAAGGTCGCGGCCGACCATGATATTGAAAAGCTGGTCGGTGCCGCCGAGTTCCACATCAGCCTTGATCATCACGGAGTCCCAACCCTGCATGATCGGGTATTGAATCTCGTGGGCGCGAATGGGTTGGCCCTTGTCGAGCCGGTCGCGGAAATCCTCGCGCACGAGCATCTGCTGAAGCGTCACGCGGCTGTTGAGTTTGATCACTTCCTCGAAGCTCATGCCCTTAAACCACTCGCCGTTGAAAACAATCGTAGCCCGCTCGCGGTCGAGGATTTTGAAGGCCTGCTCCTGAAAACTTTTCGCGTTCGCCAAAACCTCGGTGTGCGTGAGCTGCGGGCGGGTGACCGAGCGGCCGGTGGGGTCGCCGATCATCGCGGTAAAGTCACCGATGATCAGGATCGCGTCGTGGCCTTGGTCCTGAAAATCGCGGAGCTTCGAGAGAGCGATGCTGTGGCCGAGATGGATGTCCGGCGCGGTGGGATCAACGCCGAGTTTGACGCGGAGCGGGCGGCCGAGCTTCAGCTTATCGGCGAGTTCCTGCTCGCTGATGACCTTGGCGCAACCCCGGAGAAGAAATGGAATGTCGGACATAAAAAATCAGCGCGGTTTGTTCAACAACTCGCGAATATCGTCAATGGTCATCTCCTTGTGGATTTTTTCGGAGAGTTGCTCGAACGCGCCCTGCGAATCGCCACGGACGAGGAAGGGGCGGAGCTCCACATCGGCCGAGTTGATGTCGACGGATTTCCTGGAATCTGAAAAACCACCGACCGACGCGTCTCGAACCGGAAATTTGGAGTTGAGTTTTTCGGGACCTCCCAAACCGGAGAGCGGGGCTGTTTTCGTCTCAAAAACCCGGTTGCCGAACCAAGGGTTCTTGATGCCTAAAAACGAACGCGTGCCGGCGAATTCCTTCATCGGCGGGGTCTTGGTGCCATCAAACAAGGTTTTCGCAACCGCCGCCTCCCGGATTTTCATCCCGCCACCGCCAGCGAAAGATTTAGACTGCATCGGATTGGTGAGCTCCATGTTCGGGCGTTGGATGCGGTCCAGGAGTTTCCGCTCCTGCTCTTGGGCGCCGAGCAAGGCCGGGAATGCCAAAGCAGCGATCACGACGGGCGCGAGGAGTTGACGCATGGCAGAAATGGAGTCCGAGAAACTCAGCGGGGCGTGAGCGGTTTTTGGAGCCGGAAATCGGGATCCGTTTTAAGCATGGCTTCGACCTCGTATGTCTGGCCTTGCTTCATGTCGCGCGTGGAAATTTTCTCGCGATACTCGATGCGCTCATCGGGGTTGATAATCACAATTCCCTCTTGGGGCTGAAACGAGCGGTCGTCCGACCAGCGGTCGATCACAGCGCCGGCAGAGTTTTTGGAGAGGATTTCGATGCGCTGGCTTGTGGAAAAATCCAGCCGGGCCATCCGCCGGGAGTTATTGCGGATCGAGTAGTTGACATCGACTTCGCGGTTTTCAGCTAGAACCGGCGACTCGGGGTTGAGAGTGAGCGTGGCCTCTTCGCGCGGGCCTGCCGGGTTGTCCAGATTGGCAACGGCCAGCATTCCCGTGAAAAAATCCATCACCTGCCCGCTCAAGGTCTGCGGGCCTTTTTTGACCAGCGGATACTGACTCGCCGGCGATGTCGAGCTCAGGATTCTTTGCTCATCACTCGTAAAATCCTGACTAGAGACAAAAAATGGCGTGCATTCGTCGGGCGGAGTCCACTGAAAAGGTGACGCGGCGTCGCGGGCGTCCTCCGCGAAGGCTGCAGCGAGCGACAGGATAAGGAGGGCTACTGCGAGGCGTTTCATGGCCAAACTGCTAGCGGACGCATCAGGCGGTTGCAATTCCTAACCTCTCGAATACTCTGCAGCCTCGCCAACCACCTACACGCGCCAATCCATGCGCCGAAAAACTCCGCTTTTTATCGTTCTCGCTGCCGCCCTCGCCGGATTCGCCCATCCCGCCCTCGCCGGCAGCAAAAAAGGCCCCGTTACAACCATCCGTCTTCACTGCGAGGGAGCATCCTCCGACGGCCCGTCCTTTGTGACCGAACTCGAACTCAACGACGGCCGCAAAATCCCGATCCGCAAAGTCCCCACCGTGAATGAAAGCGACATCACGGCTTTCTACCCCTTCCCGGGCAACGACGGCCTCGCAGCCGCGTATTTCCGCCTCGACGCCCACGGTGCCCACAAACTCCATCAACTCACGGTCGAGGACAAAGGCCACACCGCTGTTGTTTTGATCAACGGCCGTCCAGCCTCGATTTTGAAACTCACGGGCACGGTCGGCGATGGCATTTTGTATGTGCCCGGCGGGCTGTTGCCCCAAGAAATCGCGGCGTTGCAGGCCAAATTCCCCGTGATCGGGCGCGAGTCGGAGTTTGGAAAAAAGAAAACCGCACCCAAGCCGGAAGCCGCTCCGTGACCATCCGAGCTGCCACATTTTTGCTCGCTCTTGCGCTACCTCTCCACGCCGCGCTGTTTGATTGGCCCACCGAAAACCGCGCCCTGCTTGAAGGCCGGCCGCAGGATTTTTACATGTATGTGAATCGCAACTTCGAGGGCGAGGAGACAACGCCGTGGGAGGGAGGATCGTTCGGCTTCGTGCGCGGGCCGCAGCGGCTCGACGACGATGTCGTTTACACCAGCCTGCACGAGGGCATCGACATCGCACCGGTGCGGCGTGACACGGTTGGAAATCCCCTCGACGAAATCCTCGCCTCAGCGGACGGGCTCGTCGTCCACACCAGCCGCGAAGCAGGGGCCTCGAATTACGGCCGATACATCGTGATCGAGCACAAGATCAGGGATTGCCGGTTTTACACGCTCTACGCGCATCTCTCCGACATCACTGTGCAGCCCGGCCAACGCGTATCGCAAGGAGACAAGATCGCTCGCATGGGCTTCACGGGAGCCGGCATCAACCGCGAGCGGGCGCACCTGCATTTTGAGATCGCCGTGATGCTCAGCGAGCGTTTCGAAAACTGGCACCGACAGCACTTCGCAGGCAGTCCGAACAAGCACGGCCTATACAACGGCCTCAACCTCGTCGGCATCGACCCCGCCCAAATCCTCCTCGAGTGCTCGAAAAATCCCGACTTCCGCTTGGGCGACCACATCCGCGCCCGCGAGCCGTTTTACAAAGTCACCGTTCCGGAATCCGCCGCGCTCTCGCTGATCCGCCATCATCCCTGGCTCGTGCCGGATGGCGAACCCGCCGCCCCGCCGGCTTGGACGCTCGCCTTCACCCAATATGGATTCCCAGTCGAGGCCCGCGCGGCGACGGAGCCCGCCGCATCACCAAAAGTGACCTGGGTCGCCGACACGCACCAAGCCTACCACCACGCCACCCGAGGCATCGTCGCCGGCTCTCCAGGCAGCGCGCGGCTCAGCGACTCGGGCAAACGCTTCGTCAAACTACTCTGCGGCGCCCTTTGAATTTCCCAAAAAAAGCCGACCAAAAAGCTTGCAACTCCCCCGCCTCTCGCTAACTTCAACATCCACTTATGGCAAAGACAGCATGGCTCGAGCGCAATAAGCGCAAACAAAAAACCGTTGAAAAATACGCAGCTCTTCGCGCGGAACTCAAAGAAAAGAAGGACTATGCGTCCCTCTCCCAACTTCCCCGCGACGCCAGCCCCACGCGCCTCGTGAACCGCTGCCGCGTTTCCGGCCGCCGCCGCGCTTACCTTCGCCGCTTCCAGATTTCTCGTATCACTTTTCGCGAACTGGCCTCCAACGGTCTCATCCCCGGAGTCACCAAATCCAGCTGGTAATTTTTTAGCGGGCTTCCCGTTCCGTTCGACCGGCGAAGCCCGGCTACGCTCACGGTAATGTCTCCAATCTGGAAACGAAAACCGGTTGTCGGCGTAGGCATAGGGGTAGGTTTGCTTGGGGCTATTGCCTTGGCCCTTCGGCATAGCAGCCGCCAAGCCGACAGGATTCCCGACGAGATTTCCCCCGCGATTTTCGCCACCCGCGTAGCAAATACCCCACATGGAGAAATTGTCTACCATGTCTGTGGCTCCGGTGCTCCGCTCGTTTTTCTCCACGGTCTTTTCCTCGGCGCCTCCTCCTACGAGTGGTCGAAAGTCTATTCCCACTTTGCGATGTCCCGCGAGGTTATCGCCCCCGATTTGATCGGCTTCGGCGAATCCGAACGCCCTGCCCAGGCCCTCGATGCCGATGAATATGTCGAGTCGCTTGCCGCATTTTTGCAGGTCGCCTGCCCCGGTCGCCCAGCCATTTTCGTCGCCAGCGGCCTCACCTGCCAACTCGCCATGCTCCTCGCCGCCCGCCATCCGGAACTCATCGCCCGCCTCGTTCTTTTCCTGCCCACCCGCCTCCGCGAGGCCCCCCAAGCCAATGCCATGGGCCTCGTTTCGGGCAGTTGGATCGGAGGTGTCCGGCGGTTTGTTTATCAACGCCACACATCCCGCGCGCCGTTCATCCGCTCCTGGCTCTCACGCACCGGCTACGCGAATCCCGAAAACCTCACCGACGAAACCGTCGGTGTCCTCGCCTCGTCCGCCCAGCAGTATGGAGCCGAGCACGCGATTCTCGGCCTTCTAAAAAATCGCAAAAAATTCGATGCCACCCCGCGCCTGGCTGACATCCCCGCTGCCGCCCACATTCTCTGGCCCGCCAAAGCCCCAAGCTTCCCTCTTGCCAAAGCCACAACTCTTTGCCGCCAATTAAAAAAATCCAGCCTCGAAGTGCTGAACGATTGCTCCGCCTTTGGTCCCATGGAAACTCCGGATCTTCTCGTTCGTTCCCTCAAACACTGGCTCGATGGCGAGCTCGCGGAAAACCTCTCCGCCTGAACGCCATCCCAGCCAATCCCTCCCAAAAAGTCATTCTCACCCGCCACGGCGAAACGGAATGGCGCCTCTTCGGTCGCCTGCCCTGCACAATTAGCCCGAAAAAATTACCATGAAGGATTTGACAGGGGCGAGATTTTGGATTAATTATTTCGCTTTCAACAACATAACATATCAGCTTATCCCGCCTCCTTTCAAACACACTATGACTCCCAACCTATGCTTTTTCAAGTCTTGGGTTCACGAAAAGTCGTCGCCGATTTCTCGGGCGGGGCTCTGAGCTCCGATGGGGGGCTTCTTCTTTTGCG
>JBIPMC010000400.1:0-6914 GCA_044369345.1 Terrimicrobiaceae bacterium | reverse complement strand
AGGAGTTGCGGGAGCTTAACCAGTACCTATGGGACAACTATGAAGAGCGGATACCGCTAGAAGATTACCGCAGGCTGACAGGTTGGATAAGGGAGAAGGAGAGGAACCAGGAGCGGCAGCCAGGCAGCAAGGAGCCGAGAGCGGCTAAAGAACAGGACCCCAAGAGCCCAATAGAGCATGGCGGCAAGAAGTACATGGGCAAGGACAGCTATGAAAAGCTCACAGGGCTTGCCAGAGACCTTAGAGACAATAATGAGCGGTTGCCGTTTGACGACTACCAGAAGCTTAGAGGGTGGATAGAAGACCGGGACCGGGAGAGGTTTAGCGGCTACCTGGACAAAGGCATAGAGATAGCACGAAAGAAAAGCGAGCGGAGCAAAACGGCAGAGGACCTGAAGGCCGCCGAAGGCGGCAGAGTCATAGACCCGGTGCAAGAAGAAGTAATGAGAAATCCTGTGGTCGGTCTATACATGCAGGGGGCGGCCCTTGCGAACATGCTGGTAAAGTCGATTACTCTCGATGATAGAAACAGAGACTATACAAAAGAGCAGCGAGACGGGCTAGAAGAGGCAAAGAAAGACTTAGATGAGCGGGAAATAAATCGGGCGTTAGAAGGTACTCGGATGCCGTGGGATATAGCGAAAGCCCAGGAAGAGCGGGACAGGGAGCAGCGGGAGAAAATAGAGAAGGCGATAGAAGAGAACAAGAAGCGCAAAGAGAAAGAGAAGAACAAAGAGCGGGAGCGGCAGCAGGAGAAGGACCGGGATGATCCGTTTGAAAGAGATCCATGGGGCAGGTGGTAGATGGCAACGAAAAGCGTAAGCGTGAGGATACCGGAAGAGGCGCTAGCAGAGCTGGAAAAGATGGCTGCGCTAAATGGTCAGAAGGTATCGGACCTGGTGAGAGACATAATAGTGGAGAGGCTTACTAGTGGCACGGCAGGCGGCAATCAGCTAGTCATGGCGAGGCTTGAGGCCCTGGAGGCGAACATAATGGGCTCTCAGAGTTGGCTTGCTGACTTTGTAATTACGAGTTTGCGGGCCGTGGGAGAGGCCCAGTATCAGTGTCAGATGGCCGCAGACAACACGGACGAGATCATGAACTATCTTGCAGTTCAAAAGCCCTTGGATGCGAAGAGCAAGAAGGAGCGGCAGCAGGTAAGGGCCAAGGAGGCGCTGAGGCATGGAGACAGTTTGGTACAAAAGGCCACTGCGTTGACCCAGGCGGGCTCGGGCGAGTAGTAATTCAGTTGGGGCTCGCTAAGAATAGACTGGTCTGCTAATCTTTAAAAATTGAAAAATAGTGTTGTTTCACGTACCGGCCAGAGAAACAGGAAATGTATGTCTAAGCTATTTGGCTACGCCCAAAGCTTGACAGATTCAGTGTTCTGTCAAATCGCCTTTAAGCACCAGTGGCCTTTTCAGCCTGGTAGGCCAATTGCAGGCTGTTTTTGTTTGACAATTAGACTCTGATACAGGCAATCGTAAACTGAACTTGTTGTTGAATCAAGAAAACCAGAATAGGCAGTGGTTTAGCCTTTCGCCGTTTTTAATTTCCTTAGACATACTTTTCGTGCCCAGGAGGTCGGTACGTGAGCTAGGGCTTTAGCACAAATATGTATTGGTTGAACTTCTCTTCGATTTTTTGCGCCTCGGCTTTAATCGCAATGCGAGAAGCCTGTTTATTCTTGATTAGAAATGACTGCCAAGCAGTAATAAATGGGCGAATTGCCTCGTCTGGCTCTACATTTGCTTTTAGTGCTAAAAGATTAGATTCACTGGTTAGTTCTGCATCCGTAAACGCAGAAGGATTGTGTTCTTTGATTCCAAGCGGAATTAGGTGAAATAAATAGCATCGACCCTTTAATCCGGGATGATGTCTGTAAAAAGCGTCTGCCTCCGGTGATAAAGCTGGAACTGAATCTATGGGAAACGAAACAACTGTTTGATACCTGTCCGGCTCGAAATTGTTTACGATAGTTTTGTCGTCTCCTACAGGTGGATATAGGTGAATTGTTTTCGGTAGTGGTTTTAGAAGAACAGCGTTAGCAACGCTTTCCAAGCAAGAGAAGTCAAATTGAGCATCTCCACTCTCTAGTTTCATTGCTAGATATTGTATTTGTCCCAAACGATCAATTCGAATTTTTACAGAGCCACCCTTCCCGACAAGCAAGCCTGGATTATCTGAACTAGAGCGCCAATATTTTTTGAAATCAAGACTCTTTCTCCATTGCATGTATTCTTGCGAGTCATTGCTCGGCATGGAGCATTCAGCAAATGCCTCCTTGATCGCGCTACAAAGACAAAGGCTTAAAGCGACTACTGATAAGTAGATTCTGTGTTTTTGCACGGTTTTGACTCCATAGATTGGCCGACGAGAATTAGTAAGTCTTTTTAGTGTAGACCGCTATTTGCGAACAAGAAAGGGGGTTTCCCCCCTTTCTCACTTTCTAAGCAGCAGTATCGGATAGAACCGATGCTGACTGAATATTTACGGGCAGGTTACTGTTGGTGTAGTAAAGAATCCATAAATCTGATCAGTGTACAGCTTGCTACAAACGTAGATTTTCTTCATCCATGCATCAAGTTCCGCAAAGGTTGGTCCGGTGTTTCCGGCAACCCGCTGAATGGCAACAAGTTGAGCCCAGACCTCACGATAATCAGGGCTGTCCTGAAAATTGCGAGTCCATCCATCGGCTGTATAAAAGCTATTCACGATTTGAAGATTTGTCATTGAAGCATAGGCTGGTTTCTTATTGCCAAGTCCATCACAAATGGTAGACTTTCGCGCTCCCCAAGTATTCCAGAGGGTTGAATCTGGACCGGACAAGGCACAGCCATTTTTAGCATTAAAAATTGAAATATCGGTACTCATGCGTGGACGAAAGGAGTTCTGTGTAGTACTTCCGGAGCCAGCTGTTGTCGCAATTGTATCTACTCCGTGCCCGGTCTCGTGAGACTCTACTTCAAGGAAATCATAATTGCTAGCGTATTCTGCGGGATTGCCACCGCCGACTGGCACAACCTGCTCCCAAATTGCAATGAATGGAGTTGTGGCGGGACTGATGACTGGTTGTGTAATGCCCCCTACACCAGGAGTTTGAGTAATGGCAGGAATTGCATTGGCTCCAAGTAAACTCTGGGCTTGCGCTGCGCTGGTAAACACGTACAGAGTGAAGCCGTAGTTCTGGAATTTATCCCGCATGAATGAAGTATTTACCCCATTAGGCAAGTCTACAAAATTTTTCCCAGCGTAATACTGAAAGCGAGTGGCATCAGCACCGCAATAGACATACCAGCCCGTAGTAGTGCTCGTGGAACTTGCTTTGTACGGATACGGATAATTAGTACCTGAATTTGTGACCATCACACAGCCTGGCGGAACATATGGAGCTGTATAAGCGGCCTGCGCAGAGGTGGCGAATGAGCCCATCAGGAGCCCGGATACAGCCAGCGCAAGGGCGGTGGCAAAACTTTTGAGTAGTTTCATTTCTGATTCCTTGGTTGGTTTGTTTGAAGGATTGCCGTGGTTTCCTCGCAGGATAAGTCCGCTCCTGGACGCTCTAGGCGACCGGTGGCGATACTCGATATGTAGGCAGCTAAGCTGTTTTGGTTGATTGTCCTGGTAATGAGGAAACGGGAAAGGCCTGTCCAGCCTGGCGTAATGGATTCATCAAAATCCCCGAATGTTGCACATCTAACGCTTTAAGGGCTCTCAGACTGGGTAATCTTCTCTTTTCCTTTAGCATTTGTGTTAGCGAGGCTCGCAGATTATCGGCCTATTGTGAACTTGTTGGGGTGGATGAAAGGGGGGCGGAAAGAAGTGAAATGGGTGCCCCGAATTAGGGTTAGGATATAAATGACAACGGGTAGGGAATAATCGTAGTATCAAGGAAACCACACAAGAAGCCCCGAGATCTTGCGCCAATCAGGATTTTGGGGCTTCTAATTTATTTAAATTGGATAAAACATAACGGTGAGTATCAGACGCTCGTGGGTGCAGAGAGCAATTCTTTCAGCGAAAGGAAAGGGCTGAAAAGCCTTCCAGTATTAAGGGATTGGTGGTCTTGACTGCGAGCTGCGCTAGGCCGGAACCTTAAGGCAAGGTTGAGATTGCAGCGTATGAAAGCCTTCAAATGTAATTGGGCTCAACATTCCGGGAAATAGCGTGCCCAGGGCGGCGAGGGTAGGGAGTTCTCTCTAATCCGAGTCTTTCGCAGGCAACTTACCAAAAACCCAACCGGGTCTTACATCTCAGAGGAAATCTTTCAAGCGCTACCGCGCCGGGAGATTCTTCTGTGTCTGCGCATACCGGCTGAGAGAGGGCATTCCTATCAACCAACCTCGGAATCAAAAAATGAAACTTAAATCGAAACTTCTGGGCTTAGCAGCCATGGCTTTGACAGCCATTGGTTTTGCTAGCCTCTCAACTCCGGCGCGTGCTGACACCATTACATGTGCGCAGTATGGCACCAACTTTGCAACCTATCCAACAGATGGCAAAAACAGCCATGCCTATCTCTGTACAAATGTCACTCAAAGCTTGACTCCGACTGTGGCCAGGGCAAATACCCTGTTTGGCGCTGTAAGCTCCGGTTACCAAAGTCACGGCTTCCCGACAAATGTACGGAGTACGCTACAGAGTGCTAATGTCAAATACTTCTTCTTTAATAGCCGGTCGGATGCCGACACATACTTCAAGAACACGGCTCCATACAACAGCCTACCAATCCAGGTCACGCAATTCGTGGGAGGCAAGTTACTTGGGGGAGGCACACGTTGTGGTATTACCGGTTATGGTTATGACGCGTCCAATAACAAGGTCATAGCTATTGCTGTCTATGACAACTGCTCATACGACAATAACTTGCAGCCGCACCAAACCGTTGTCAATCCGTCTCTGGAGAGAACCGTTCTCCATGAATCTGGCCACGCTTTTGACTTTACCTACGGCACAGTCGGTTCTCCATCGAATGTTCCTTCCGCCCGCCAGGGATTTAAGAACTTCGCTGATGGTGATGTTCAAAATCTGACGCCTGCGAATTGGACAAGCATGACAGTTGCTCAAAGAAACCTTTGGGTTTGCAATTTGTTCCCGAACCCTTATCAACCGAGCCTTTTGGAGTTGGACTTAGGGGCTAGCCAGGTTGGCGGTCCGCAGTTCCAAGTTTGTGGCTCAGGAAATCAGCGATATGTTCCATACGTTGCTAGCCCGCCGAATCCAGCCAATGATGAATTGCCAGCAAACATTGCCCAAGAGAAATTCCCGTATTTCACAAAACAAGGCACCAACTATTATCAGGAGCTGTGGGCCGAACTGTTTGTCAATCAGGCATTTCTCAATGGAAGCCCCCCTGCCTTCCTTCAAATGACTGACCACACACTTCAGAACGATACCGTTTCACCTCATGCATTCAACTGCACCAGAGGTGATCTGAATTCGTATATCAATACCCTTGCGCCTCCTGCCTCTGTCTCAGGATGCACTATTAACGGCCCGCTGTAAGCCGTTAATGGGATAAGTTGGGTGAGGAGCTGAAAGCTCCTCACCTTTTATTGAGTGCCGTTTTGGAGTTCTCTTGGATGATAGAACGGACATCTGATAAGGCCACAGTTCCAAGTCCACAATAAATGCCCGGAGCTCTATACTGTGTGATATCTACACGGTTCGGTCCTGCTAGATTGCCCCAACTCCAATCATATGGAAGCATGGCGTAAGAATGGCCGACGAAACCAAAAAGTACTGGATTAATCAGCATCAAGCTAACTATCTCTGCCTTCAGAGGCTTCTTATTTAGCCGCTGGTTGATGAACAGCAAGGCAGGTATCAAGAGAGATACACAGACAAAAATGCTCGCTACTTCTGTTTCACTTATGTGCGGCGCGCCAAATTGCGTGCATATCCAGAATTGCTGTAGCCCCATGAGAGAAAGAAGCAGCAAGCCATTGGCTATCAGAATTTTGTTCATTATCAGTTCTCTCAGAGGTTAGAGGTTTCGAGTACATGTATTCACCTAATCACCTAATCTCTGTTTCCGCAATACGGCTTTTCCCATACCTCGACACAACAAGTGTTTTGTCTAACGACGGTTTGTGAGCCTGTGGGTGATTCGAGCATTTTCCCGCTCTTCTTTGGTTGATTAAATACTATAGTGTATGGTTGTATGGGCGACTGAATTAAACTGCTAAAAACAGTAAATTCCTAGACAGGCCTGTATCTCAGCTCTATACTCCAGGGTATGAGTGATACCGCCCGTGATTATCAGCAACTCGATCCAGCTTCTACCGAAGGGCTGGAATCGTTTTTTGAACAGACACCCGTTACCTGTGCGGCCGAACCTGTTACCTCTGATAAGGAACCTGTTACCTGTGCCATTGAACCTATGCCAGGTGTGCCAATTGAGTTGGCCGCTAAAGCCCTTGGAACGTCTATTAATGCTTTGAAAAAAAGGCTTAGAAAAGGTACGTTGCGCGGTATCAAAAAAGAAACCAAACATGGTGAAAAGTGGTTTGTAGATTCTTTCGAGATAGAGGGATGCCTGGCACCTGTTACCACTAGAATTGCATCTGATACGGCTGATTTGGCACCTGTTACCTGTGCCATTGAACCTATTACCTGTGCCTCAGAACCTGTTCCTACCAGTACCTTGGACGTGGAACTAATAGTCAGAATTCGTGAGCTTGAAGAAAGGTTGGAAGGTGCTTCATATAGAAACGGTTATCTGGAAGCAGAGAACCAGGGATTGAAGGCTTTGCTAGGTGCCCAAGAAACCCAGATCAAGCTCCTGACGGACAGCCAGTATAAGGGCAGCTGGTGGGCAAGATTTTCTAGTTGGTTTTTCGGCCGCGGGTAGTCTTTTCAGTCCGACGATCATATAATCATGGTGCTGCAAAAGGCACTATATGTGGTGCTGC
>JBIPMC010000490.1:0-6915 GCA_044369345.1 Terrimicrobiaceae bacterium | reverse complement strand
CCAGGCTGAGAATGCAACTAAGGTTAAGAACATCGTAGAACATATGATATTAAATCCGAAATCTCCTAACCAGAGAGAGTTGCCGATTCACTGTCGTATTTCGGTAGATGGCCTTTTTGTTAACCTTAGGGTTTTCGATCAGATCACCGGAAAACTCCGCTACTGCACTTCGGTCAAATATCCTTGCATCGTAAAAGAAGTGCACTCACCAAGCTCTAAGTGAGTTGATGAGTGCACAAATACTTGCATTCCCTAATGCGCGGGGCTGTCTATTCTGTGTTTCTCGACCGAGTGCTGTCTAGGGCACGTCAGTTGCTCATTTTTAGAGGGCCACCGACTATGAAAACTCCAGGGCCCGTGTACCAATTACGTACCTGCGATAGCGAAAGCGGATTTGGCACGTTAAATATCCCGGGTTGGGCGATGTACAACTGGACTCCTGGCATTCCTGGGCCTCCTGCATTTGGTGTTGCAACGAAGGAAAGTTGGGCTTGGTTCGAATTGTTCGCTGCCGCTTCAACGTTGTTGATGTCTGCCCAGCTAAACATGTCGGCATAGATGCTTCCGCCCGGGTGACCGTGATACTGCCCTACGACATCGGCTGGCGGCGGACCATACGATATGCTTATGTTGTTGCCCTGGGATGGCCATGTCACCGCGTATCCATCGGTTGGGTTGCCGTATACGTAGCCCCCTTGTTCTAAACCCGACTGAAGTATAACCGGATAGATCATCCCGAGTTCATAAGTTACCGCCTGGTCTGCGCTGCTCCATCTTGTTCCAGGATAATATTTTACATAATTGCCCCACGTATCTGGTCCGCTTTGACCAGCGCCGCTAGCAACAGTACCAGGACCGTTGCTGATGCCATGACCCGGATTTGTCCAGTTAGATGGGGCATTGGCGTCACTTCCAGACCCATTTCCCTTGCCATTTATCGGTATCGTGAGATCGTAGGGATTACCGAATGGATCAACCGGACCCCAACCAGGAGCAGCCTCACCGGGGCTATTTCCGCCGTAGCTATGACTTGTGTTGTTTCCTTGTTGAGTTAGCCCAAGCGGGTCTCTATGGTTCAGCGGATCATTACCCACATAGTTATAGAGATTGAGGTCTCCGCCTGCGTAGCCAATTGGATCCGTCTGGAGGAACCGCCCGATTGCCGGTGAGTAATAACGCGCCTTGTAGTAATAAAGACCAGTTTCTGTGTCATATCGCTGGCCGGTGTAGCCAAAGATGGTGCCACTCAGAGCGGCGCTTTCGCCGAAAGGCGAGTAGGCGTACTTGTTAGTCACCGCCCCCGAGCTGTTGGTCGTTGAGACAACAGAGCCCTGGAAGTCCCGATGGAAGAACGATTGCACTCCACCGGAGGTAACCTGAATCGCAGGCTCGTCGACACCAGGGCCATGCACGTAGCGGTTCAGAAGCGTTCCGCTGCCGTCATAGGTGGCGATAAGACGCAGGCCATCATAGATGAAGCGTGTGGCTGTTCCGCTGACAGTCTTCTGAGCCTGCCTTCCGTTAGGATCATACACATAGTTGGCTGTGACACCACCAGAGGTAGCCGACAAGAGATGATTCTCTGTGTCGTAGGAGTAGGTCCAAGTCCCATCAAAAGTCAGGTTCTTGTTGCCATCATAGGTGAGAGTTGCCCCGCCCACGGTGGGATACTTGTTGACGTTGTCTGCCGTTCCATAGCTCGTGGTGCCGGTGCCAGCAGGATGCCACACAAATGAGCTGTCGCTCACTCCAAAGCCGAGGATTTGGCCCACATTGTTGCGGGTCAGCGAATAGGAGTTGGCAGAGCCGACAAAGTTGTTGACCAGAGCCGACAGATCATTGTTAATGCTGAACGAATAGCTGGTGCTTGCGCCATTACCCATAGCAACTGAAGACCTGCGCGAGAGCTGGTCATAGCTGTAGGTGAGCGACGGAGTTCCCGACCCGTTCAGGTAGATGTTGGTCAGCCTGTTGAGCTGATCAAAAGATCGCGTTACGAAGTAACCATCGGGCCACGTCGTTTTCGTTCTGTTTCCGTTGCTATCCAGAACATGAGTAACCGTCTTGCCGTCAGGGTACTGCTCTTGAGTAAAGCGGCCAGAAGTGTCGAAGAACCGCTGGAAGGTGCCCGTAGAAGGATCACCACCAACGGTCGGCTTCGAGATTGAATTCAGCCGATTGGCCAAATCATATCCATACGTGACAGTGGCTTGGCCTGCCGGAGCTTTCGTTGAAAGCCGATTTAGAGCGTCATATGTCAGAGTAATGGAACTACCTGACCGAGTGACTGCAGTCAGCAAGTTGCCGTTGCCGTCATATGAGGTGAACTGGTTGGTGGTCGAGTCGGCGAAAGTCGTGAGACTTGGCCGGTCGAGTCCGTCGTAAGCATACTGCGTGAGGTTGTTGCTTCCGTCCTTGGTTGATTTTTTCAACCCGTTGTTCGTGTAGGTCTCCGTGTCGCTAATTGTGCTGCTCGGGTCGGTCACAGTCGAGATCCGATTGAGCGCATCATATGCATACTGGAAAACCCGGCCCTGAGCGTCAGTCACAGTCTGAACTCGGTCGGCGCCGTCGTAGACCCAGGTGGTCAGATGACCAAGGGGATCGGTGACAGTAAAGACCTTGTCGGTGAGTGTGTAGGCGTAGCTGACAGTCTGCCAGGTCGGTGCGCTGGTAACTTGCCTCTGAACACTGCTGAGATTGCCGTTCACGTCATACGAGCGGTTTTGGACGAAGTTGAACGGAGAAGCACTGGTGACCTTGGTCAGTCGGCGCTCGTTGTCAAACACAAAGGTAGTCTGGTTGGTATTCGGGTCGGTGACGCTATTTGCGTTGCCGACAGAATCGTAGCCAAATGATGCTGTGAGGTTCAGGCCGGCTGCAAACGTGAGAGTCTCTGTTGCTCCACCGCTTGTGCTCCCGGTAAACGTTGTGGTGTTACCCGAAGACGTAGACAGCGAGAGCACAGCTCCGTTGACATACGCGACGATGCCGAGTGCGGCAAGCGCCGTGTCAGCGTTGATCACTGCGGCAAGACCTGCTGCGATAGTCGCAAGAGTGTCTCCCCCGACAACAGTGTAGGAGTCTGACTTGACTCCGCCAGCAAGCCCAGCGTCATGAACTGTGATAGTCAGCACGTTGCCGACTGTTGCGGTACCTCCCACAGTGCAAAGCCAATTGGTATTGCCGATGGATGACAGCAACTTCTCGGTGCTTACGTCATACGTCAGCTGTGATTGGATGCCGGTCTCATCGATGGCGCTCAGCAACTGGCCACGACTGTTGTACTTCAGTGTGCGCTTCGGAGTCAGGCTACCAACAACCGGTTTCGTGATCGTCAGCAGATTGCCCGTGACCGAATCATAGCCATAAGTGTAGGTCTTGCTGTTTCCGTCCACGACGGTCTTGAGCTTGGCCCAGGTGGGGTCATACGTGTACGTGAAAACGATGTTCGAGAGACCCGAACCAGATTTGGGAACAAACGTCTTGGTCAAAACGTTGTTGTTGGCGTCGTACGTCAGCTGAACGGCATTGCCTTCCGGCAGGGTCGTTTTCGTCAGACGATTCATGCCATCGTACTGGCTGTCAGTCTCGAAACCTAGCGCATTAATGAACCGCGTAGTCTGGCCCAGTCGGTTGAAATAGCTAACGGTGCTATTTCCCAGAGGATCGACTTCCTGGGTTCGAGCACCAGCGAAGTAGTAGGACCACTGCTGGCTGCGAGTGTTGGACTGCGTCTTGACTCGGCTCAAGCTATCATAGACGTTCGTAACGATTGGAGTGACCAGGTTGCGTGGCAAGAAAACTTTCGTGAGCCTGCCAGGCTGATCGTATTGGTACGTGATGGCGTTGGATGTGGCATCGGTGAAAGTGCCGAGATTGCCGCTCCCGTCGTAGCCGTACTGAACCGTGCGCCCGTTACCATCGGTCACCGAGGTCAATTTGTTGCCGGTGTAGTTGAGGGTAATCGTCCTTCCCAGACCATTGGAGATGCTGGTCAGCAGTCCCGAAGTATAGGTGTAGGTTACCGTCACGCCAGCGGGGCTCACCCAAGTAGAGAGGTGGCCTTTTGAGTTGAAGTTGAACTTCACACCCTGCGGAGTGGTAAGAGTGTACAGACCACCGGAGAGAGTGAGAGTCGACGGGAACGCTGCCGGAGCAGTGTAGGAGCCGTTCGGCTGCTTCACAAAGATGTAGCTGTTTTCCGCCATGAGGATGACGACGGTGTTGTTGACCAGCTGATCAACCCACCATTTGTCGGCGATGCTCAGAGTGACCATCTTGGCGATGGGCTGCGTAGTGTCAGTGGCGATATCCATGGCCACAAACAGCTCGGTGATGCAAGCTGCGCCCTGAGCCGCGAACAGATCACCCATCGCCATGAGGCCATTGCTGTTGACTTTGGCGTTGATCAGGTGATTGTGCGTCCAACCCCAGCCGAGCGGGCCTGTTTTGTATTGGTTGCTGGAATTGTAGAACCTGCTGAAACCAAGGCCATATGGGAAACCCTGGCTGCCGACGGAGATGTCGGTTCGGTTGTAGAAATAATCCCCACTGAACAAGCCGATTGGCTCATTGCTTTGAGTTTGACCGTTCGGGTTGTTGCCCGGGTTCGGCTTCGGTTGCGGATCAGTGTTTCCGTCAGCCCCACTGGTGTCTGCTACGGTGCAGGTTGGCGGACCAACGTACACGTTGCCTTGCTCGTCAACAAAGACGAAGCCGCAGCTGACGTGAAGGCCACCTTTTGCCACGTTGTTAATGAGACCAAAGGCACCGCCATTGTTGGAGTAGGTTGGGAAGATCCAGTCACCCCAGCCGGTGAAGGAATTATTCACGAGCAGGCTCGGCTGATCGGCCAGCACAACTGAGTTATTGCCGCCAGACAGATAGCTGGAGTAGATGTTGGACATGTCGGTGGAGTTGTAGCCGTTGGCCACAAGCGCCGCTGAGATGTTTGCTCCGGAGTTCCAGTTGGTGCTGGTGCCCTTGTAGATCTTGAGGAAGGCAATGCTGATTGTCTCGGTGGCACCGACGCTCGTCGAAGAAGAGTATGTTGTCTGGTTCACCGACGTTGACGAAATCAGAATCACGGGTCCGTTGGACGAAGCGGTAACACCAATGGCAGACAGATTGGAATCTGCATTGATTGCCGCTGCCAGCGTGGTCGCGATCGTTGTGAGAGTGTCACCACCGACCACTGTGTAAGTGTCGGACCTGGTGCCTCCGGCAAGAGCGGCGTCGTTGACTGTGATGGTCAGCGTATTGCCGACAGTCACTGTGCCGCCAATAGTCACAGCCGCTGTACGGTTGGCTTTGTCGATGATTGTCGTTGTGGTAGCAGCTGGAACCAGGCCCGTGAACTGCTCCAGAGTAGCCGCTTCAAGCGCTACGCCGTGCATTGCGACAACAGTGTTAGTCCGCGACAGCTGGGTGAAGTCATAGTTCAGCGTAGAGCTGAAGCCGGAGACGCCACCAATGTCGGTGCCGGAGTGGGCGGTCTGAGCGACATTATTTGCCATGTTGTAGACCATGCCGACCTGGTGGAAGAAGTTCATGTAGGTGCTGTTAATGCGCCCTGCAAGGTCTCCTACGCGGCTGGTCTGAGCAACCCAATTCCACCAGATGATGGACATGAGTTCACCAACCACGGGTTCGGTGGCGACGAACCCGGCGGCTTCGATACCAGCTGCCTGGTTCTTGTGATAGTCAGCCTGACCGCGACCAGCGCTACCCCAAGCGTTGCCGATGAGGTAGAGATTGTCAGTGCTGGCATAGATGAATGACTGCCACCACTGAGCAGCCGGAGGCTGTGAGGCGTATGCGTTGTGGTTGACAGTGATGCGCACTGAGTTCCACGAACCGACACCCTGAGCTTCGCTGCCCGTAGCCTGGACAGTGCCGTTCAAGCTCAAAACCGGGTGGAGGCCACCATCGAACGTCAGCGTGAGTCTGGTTCCAGCCAGCTGGTCAGAAGTGAAAGTCTGGTCAATGGCCCAGCCACTAACCGTGTGCGGATACTGAATCTGGAGCGTGGTCTTGTAGGCCAGAGGCACGTCGCCGGTCCAGATGGTGGGCACGTCACCAGCCAGCTCGTAGGAGAGGGCGGTCTGCCAGACGAAGGGCAGAGTGACAGGGGTTATGGCCTGACCACCGAGAATGTCGTCAACGGTGGCAGTACCGGCAGGAGCCGAACCGATGGCGTTGTTCTGGATGTAGGTGATGAGGTTTGACGTCATCGTCGTCAGGTCGGCGCGAACGTTGGTGGTGTTCATGTTCTGAACGAAGTTGCCGCCGCCGTCGATGGTGGCACCAGATTCTGCGTCAGAGAGGAACGTCGCCGCATTGTAGCCGAGGATGCTAGCGAGGCCAGCTACGGGAGTCTTGCGGGTGTAGCTCTTGAGGCTGGGGTCGAGGACGTAGGTGGTGCCGGAAACGACGACCTGCACCCACACGTGACTCATCGTCATGTTCCACTTGGTGCCGTCCCAAGTGGGCACGCTGCCGGGAATGTTAGCGTATTGAGCGTAGTAATAGCAGCAGTAGGAGTTGGACGAGGAGTCAGTGCCGAACCAGGCGTCGTACTGAGCGACCGGCATGTTGATCTGGCCGAGAACGTAGTTGGCGGTGAAGCCAGCCTGACGCAGGAGTGCTACGAGCAGCATCGACTGGTCAAATGCACAAGCCGAACCATCAAGAAGCGCACCCAAGGCGCCTTTCATTACGCCCCAGCCCGGTTGCCATTCGATGTTGTTGTAGACAAATTCGAAGATCAACTGAGGGTCGTTCTGTAGGGCGCGAGCGAGCTCGACGATGGAGGCCGGACCCTGAACGGTGTTGCTGGCAAAGGCAGCGTGAATGGCAGTCTTCGGGCTCTGGCCAGTCTGAGCCGCGTATTCTGGGCTGAGGCCGTTGTTG